>CAZSNX010000004.1:15873-31676 GCA_964607945.1 uncultured Candidatus Obscuribacterales bacterium | reverse complement strand
TCAGATGACTATAAACAAGCGCAGTCGTTACGCCTTCCAGGAAACGATTGGTCAACCACCAAATAGACATGATGGCCACGACGCTTAGCCAGGCATCTGTGTTTAAAAGTCCCTGGAAAGAACCCATTCCGCTTGGATCCATCGGCGCATTTACACCGATCTGGCCAACTACCTGACCGGCCATCTGCCCCATTTGGCCCATTTGACCGGCCATCTGACCGGCTATTTGATTAACATCGGGAGCAGGTCCGCCTCTATGCCCGAAACCATGTCCATGACTGAACATCGAAGTGTAAGAATGATGCGCCGGATGCGGTCGAGTCGGCGGCGCGACTTGATTGGAATGCATCTTTTCGGTCGCCAGCCAGAGCAGGAAAAATCCGAAAAAGATGTTGGTAAATACGGTTACGACCGAGGGAAGAAGTAGGCGCTTGTCTTGCCAGCCCATTTTGACACTGGCGCCAATCATCTTTAAGCCCCGTCCAAAAGACTCTAACATGATTCAAATACCCTCAAGGGTTGCCGGCTTGGTAGTAAAAGTTGGTCTTAAGTAAGGATTTCGGGCCCCATCGCCGGCCGGTCTGGAGACCCTGACCTTCAGACATATTGTATTTAGTTGCCAAGCGAAAGTAAAGCGTTTTTTACTTTCCAGTTGAATCTTCAAGCTCAAGATCCTCAACTTCGTACAAACTGTCCAGAAGTTTCCTGTACTTTTCTGTAACTACCTTGCGCTTCACTTTTAGGGTGGGAGTCAGTTCGTTTCGTTCGACAGAAAATTCGTGGTCGAGCACGAGAAATTTCTTGATCTGCTCAAATGTCGCCAGGCGCTGGTTCTTCCGGCTTACGACCGTCTCCACTTCCTTGAGCACCAGCGGATGGTGATTGAGCTCCTCGATGCTTGTGTACGTAATGGCATTGCTTCGAGCAAAAGACGAAAGTCCATCGGCGCTCAGCGTAACCAAGGCAGTAACATACTTTCGCCTGTCTCCGTAGACCAGAATATGACTGATCAAGGAGTCTCCGACAAAGAGATTCTCGAGATATTGCGGAGCGATGTGCTTGCCACCGGCAGTAATAATGATGTCCTTCTTTCTGTCCTTGATCTTGAGAAAGCCATCTTTGTCGATCTCACCAATATCACCGGTCAAAAACCAGCCGTCTTGGAATGCCTCTTTCGTGGCCAGTTCGTTTTTGTAATAACCAGCAAAGACATTGGGTCCTTTCACGAGTATCTCGCCGTCTTCGGCAACTTTTATCGAAACACCGGGCAGCGGCCGCCCAACCGTGCCACGCCGATTTCCCTTGGGAGTGTTGCAACTGACTGGAGCGGCCGTCTCGGTCAAACCATACCCTTCGATAATTGGTATGCCGATTGAATCAAAAAACAGCTGAACATCGCAAGCACGCGGGGCGGCACCCGAGACCAAGAATCGCACCCTTGCTCCGAAGCGCCGGCGAATCTTGGAGTAGACCAATCTCTCTGCTACACGCAATTCCGCGCGATAAATCTTCTGAACTATTTCATCGACGCCGTTTTGATCGCCGGCAGAACGATCTCGATACTTGGCGGCCCGCTTGCCGAGCGCCAGAGCCCAGCGAATCAGATACTGCTGCGCTTGCGCCATGTGCCGCACTTCGGATTGAATGCGGTGATAAACCTTCTCGAAAAAACGCGGTACGCCGTTCATGATTGTCGGTCTGACTTCCAGCATGTTTTGCGCCACTGTTTCCATCGACTCGGCATAAGCAGCTACCAGCCCTTCGTAAATAGCCAAGAACTGTCCGCCGATGCGCTCGAACACATGCGATAGCGGCAGAAAGGAGAGCGCGATATCATCAGGATGCAGACCGATCAACAAACTCATCGACTGGCAAACGTGATAGATATTGCTGTGCAAAAGCATTACACCTTTGGGAACACCAGTGGTGCCGGAAGTGTAAACAATGGTGGCAAGATCTTGCGGCTGCAAGGAATTGATCCGCTTGTGCAGAACTTGCGGGTGTCTCGGCAAGTAAATCTCGCCATCCTTGAGCAAGTCTTCCCATTTGAGCAACTTCAATCCGAGCTTATTGGCTGCAGGCTCGCCCTCGATCAGGACGATGAAACGCAGTTGTTCCGGCAGGGCCGGCAGAGCGGTAAGCTTCTCGAGTTGTTTTTCGTTTTCGACGAAGATGCCGACAGAATCGCTGTGACGCAAAAGATACTCAATCTCGGGTGGTCCCAGTGTGGGATAAATCGGCACGGTGACGGCTCCGACCGAAAGCACGGCGAGATCGGCCCAGGTCCAATGAGGTCGGGTAGCAGACATAATCGAGATCTTCGCGCCGGCTTCGACGCCCAGATGCAGCAATCCACCGGCAAGCAGCTCCACGACTCGTCCGTGCTCGCGCCAGATAACCGGCCGATAGCTGCCGGCAATTTTGTGAAGTAAAGCCGGCCGCTCCGGATTTGTCCTTACTCTCTCCCAGAAAACATTGACTATGGTTTCATGTGCCAACGAATTCCACCTCTTCTAGAGAATCTATTTTCACTTCCCGACCGACGAATTTAGCCATTCCAGATATGGTTTGTAACCATCCTCAACGCTTAGACACAAAATCTCGGGAGTATCGTAACTGTGCAATTCCTTGGCTCGCCTTGCAAGCGCCTCCCAATTGTCGCGATTACTCTTGATAACAAGCAGCTGCTCTGATTCACTCGACACCTCACCTTGCCAGCGAAAGACGGAAGTGATGCCCGGCACAATATTTACGCAAGCGGCCAAACGCTCGTCTACCAGCTGCCGAGCAATGCTCTCGGACTGGGAAGCAGGGCAGGTAACCAGAACGATTAGCTCATTTGCCATGATTCAAGAAGCGCTCCGAAGAAATTCCAGACCAACTTCTTCGATAAATTCCTTGACAAGCTTGACTACTTGATCGAACGGCTCCGGCTGAAGCCTCGGCATGCGATAGCGTTTGTGCATTCGAATTGCCACAACCGGTACGCCCAGCTCGAAGGCGATAAAGCGCTGAAGCGGCTCAGGAGCACGCTCGACACTGTCGGCGATAATCGGCTCGAGCGCCGACAAGCGCATTCTCAAGCGGGAAGCCAGCTCGTCGGCCGAAACCTGATCGCCGGCAAGCGCCTCGACATGCAAACCAGAAGATTCGTGCATTTGCGAGCCGAGGACCATCATGACAAGCCCGATCTGCCCGGCTTTGGCAATGTCGGCCAAAGCTCTTACCATCGGAATCTCGAGATAAGTCAGCGGATCGGCGACACAGCAGTGATTGCTGATCAATGCATGACAACGCGCCTGGCGATGCAGCAAAGCAGCCGCCGCTCCAGTAAAGGAGTCGGCGTTTTGAAACTCCCCTTCTTTGAAGAACGCGGTGGCATGAGGAGCCAGTACCAACACAGGAAGGTCACCGCCCAAGAACTGATAATCCGGCTCGCCGGCCGGCGGCAGCTGCTCGTAGCGTTCGGCTAGAACCCCTTCATAGCGAAGCGCCCAGCTGACGAGATCGAATTGCGGTGGCTCTTCAATCAGATAATCAAGCGCATGGTCGATGTCCTGAAATCTGGCTTGTGAATGAGACAGCACCCAGGGATTGAACGGAGTTTGCCCGACGACGGTGACTACTTTGCCTCTTCGATGAGCGTAGAAAATCTCCATGGCTGTTCCATAGCTTGGTCTTAGCAAGTTGGCAAGAATGGCATCGCTTTCGTCGATCAACTCGAGCGCGCGGCGCACCAGTCCTCCATCCAACTCGCCGGATGACCAAGTGAGCTGCAGCGGATTCACGACAGTCAACCCGCTGCGCTGCAATTTGGTCATCGCGATTGAACGCCAATCAGGTTCAGCTATCGCAACAGACGGATCAACCGCTTCAATGGTGCTTCCCGATAAATAAATTGACGAAGCGATCATCGTAAACCAACAAACCTTGCCGTAACACAAAGACCTACTGTTGATTATTATAAGCGTAAAGCTCATCGAGTCTTACAGTTAGACGCCGCCGGCGATAATTGCTCGGTGCCGATTGGGGTAAACCGCACCGGTGTGCTTCCCCGCCTGGAGGAATTTGAAGATAATAAGTGCGTGTTGCCAGGGACGACCGATTTGAAAAGCCGATTATTTAGCCTCTTAAAGGTCCAATATAGACGGGACAGCCGGCAGAAAAAGCAGATCTTGCTTTGGTCTCTTTATGCCTGGGTGCTGTTTGTGCTGCCGCTTTCCTCCTGCAGCTCGCAGAACATGTCGGCGGCCGATCACAATCCCGGACAGGCCGAGGTTTTACAAGCACAGCAACAGGGGCTGAAACACGTCGAAGTAACCGTCGATGCACAAGTCTACAAACTGCTTAGAGACGACACCGAAGGCTTGCCCCATCAAAGATTTCTGATTGGATTGCCCAACGGCACTACCGTCTTGATAGCGCATGACACCAAGATGGCACCGCGAGTTCCACTCAACAAAGGCGACTGGGTGCGCATACATGGTGAATACATCTGGACTGAAAAGGGCGGAGTAATTCACTGGACACACCACACCGACACGCCCAGACACGAAGGCGGCTGGATAGATTACAACGGTCTGCGCTACCAATAACGGTTGAACAACCGCTAAGAGTCATTCAATTGTTTGGCGATCTTCGGAGTGATAAACCACTCCAGAGTGCCTGGTTGATCGGGTGGAACGCTTGTGATGTCAACCCGGCAGACACCAGCTTTCTTGAAGGGGATTTCCAGCTCCGGCCCGGCCCACAAAAGAGTAGCCACGATCCGCCCCATATCCGGTTCATGCCCGACCATAAACACTTCGCCGGCCCGCTCGTAATCTTTGAGCGCTTTGTAGATGTCGTTGAGATTGCCTGCCGGTGCCAAGGCATCGACCACACGCAAGCCGTTTCTTGATGCCAGCACATTGCCTAGAATTTCAGCAGTCTGGTGCGCGCGCACCAGCGGGCTGGTCAAAATCACATCCGGAGAGATTCCAAGCTGCTTCAAGCCATTGGCAACAGCGGTCGTCTCCGTCTTACCTTCATCGGTAAGCGGTCGTTGCGAATCATATCTAATCGCTCCGCCTATCTGGTCGGATGCGATTCCGTGCCGAACAAGATACAGTTTCATGGGTGACTATTGTACAGCCTCAAGGTAGTAAGATCTTTCCATGACTCAGAAACCTCGAATTATCGGTCTTGATATCGGAGACAGAAGAATCGGCGTGGCAATCTCGGACCCGCTCGGAATCACAGCCGCAGGGCTGGAGACGATCGAGCGCAAGAATATGCGATCGGATATCTATGCCGTCGTTGAAATGGCCAGGCGGCATGGCGCGGTCGAAATCGTCGTCGGCTTACCCAAGAATATGGACGGCAGCGTCGGCGAGCAGGCGCAAAAGGTCCAAGCTTTCTGCCGCAAGCTGGCAAGAGCCTCCGGCTTGCCGATCGTCTATGAAGACGAACGCTTGAGCACCGTCTCGGCGATCCGCACACTGACATTGCAAGGCGTCAAAACCGGTCACAACAAAGATCTAGTGGACAGACAGTCGGCAGCGATTATTCTACAGAAGTTCCTGGACCGAGCCGAGCCGCCGCCGACCGCTTAGATTGCCGCGATAGCGAGCGTGGCCATATCTTACGCCGGCTTGGTCTGCACCATGTTGTATTGAATCAAAAGCGCCGCGCCGCGCCATTGCAAGTGTGTAGGCATACCTTGTTGCTCTAGCTGCTTGAAGATCTGAGTCAACTTGGTGTTGCCGTCGGCTCGCTTGATGACATCAGTCATCGCGTTGAATTCATCAGGGGACGGTGGATCTTCAAGCTGCCCCAGCGCATTCCACTTGTCATTGAACTCCTCCTGCGGCACCGAGCGAATGTAAATCTCGGTAGTGGAGATGATCGTCTTGGCGACATTGTAATTATCGACAGCCAATGCGGAATTCATCAGACAGCTGTCTAACGGGCGAGTGACGTTGTAAGTCGGCTCCAGCATCGGCAGCTTGGTGTCCCTTCCGCCTTGCGCCCGTTCTTGAAAATTGAAACTGCCGTCCTCGAAGGTAACCAGGAATTCTGTAATAGCAGCATTGCCGATCTGCTTGCCGAGCCGAGCTTGAATCGGCTTGCCCATCTCCCAGAGCATCCAGAGATTCTTGCCGTCGACACTTTGAACTGTCAAAACGCCGGTCTTCTGACTGGTGGCAATCGACTGCAATAGCCCGGCCGCGTCGAATACACCGAGCTCTCCACCGATCGCCGCCGCCTTCTTCTTCGACTTGAAGGCACGCGGGACTTGTTGCGTGTGACAGGCTTTGTTGCGCCCGAGCTCTTCCTTGACGTAATAAAGCGCGGTGTCGGCCTTTTCCATCAAATCGTCGGCGCTCTTGCCATCGACCGGATAGGTGGCAACTCCCAGCGAAATTGTCCAGCGTGCAATTCCGCCCGGCCAGTCGCTCTTGCTTTCGACTGCCTGCCTGATCCGCTCGGCTACCGCCATAGATCGCTTGGAATCGGTGCATTCCATGAGCACCACGAACTCTTCTCCACCAAACCGGATCAGATAATCACCTGGCGCAGCAGACTTCTCAATCGTCTCGGCGGTGCGAACGCAGGTCTTGATCGTCTTGGCGAGCTCCTGCAGCATCTGATCGCCGACTTGGTGCCCGTAAGTGTCGTTGACCGATTTAAAATGGTCGCCGTCGATCATTATAATGGACACAGGGTTCTGCTCGGGATTGACGGCAGCTCGCTCAAAAATTTGCGGCATGATTTCGTAGAAAAACTTCTTGTTGCGAAGACCGGTCATCGGATCCGTACGAGCCGCTTCGGTCTCCTCTTCGTAAAGCACCACCTGATACAGTGAGCGCGAAGTGAGGTCGACCACGTTTCTCAAGACGCGAAGACGCTCCTGCACCACTTGACCTTCCTGCACGAAGTAAAAGGCCAGCATTCCCAAGTTGCGATTCTGGAAACGCACCGGCAGGTAAGCGATGCTTCTGATCGAGTTGGCTTGCGCAATCTGCTGGAAGCCGAAATCCCGCATCGCCTGCGGCCCGATGATCTGAGGAGTGCCTGTGCTGAAAACCTGCCGCGCTATGCTCAAACTATCCAACTTGCGCAGGGACTGAACCGAACGCTCGTCGAAGCCCAACCAGGCTTCGAGCGTAGACTCCAGACTCTTGTTTACTTTGAAGAAGGCACCAAATATGATACTAGTCGGATACTTATCATTGAGCTTTTCGAGCACGCGGTGATAGACTTGCTTGCTTGATTTGAGGTTGTCCAGCTCACGGCCCAACGAGTTGAGAAATTCTTCCTCGGCTTCCTTCGTGTGCAGCTCGGTCAACTTTTCCTGCGTGGTGGCAAGCTGCTCTTCGTAAGACTTGGAGATGAAGCTCTTCTCCTCTTCGTGCTCCGATCTCTGGCGCTTGAGCTCCTCTTCCTTGGCGGCTCGAGCGGCTACCGCTTCGTCATACTGACGGCGAATATCTCGCAGTCCTTTGCTGACATTCTGCACTTCGGTTACGGCGCCTGGCACTTTCAACCCACCGCCGGTCAGATGCGAATAAGCCTCGCGAGCCAACAGCAGTGAGTAGCACGCACGCGAAAGATGAGCGAGCGGCTTGCTGACCCAGACCTGCAACATCGCGGCAGTAACCAGCAAGAGCCCACCGGTAAACATCAGTAAATAACCCAACGACAGAGGCACATTCATCGCCAGCAATCCGGTCGTCAGGCTCGGCAGGATAATCGGACCGGCATAAAATCCAATATGCAAAATTTGATCGTTTGTAATGTGCGACACCGATTCAAAATAATGTTTGCCCTTCCAGTCGACCTCGCGCGGCGCCAAGTCATATTTCGGCAGGTCAGGGGCATACGGTTTGTAAGCTGCCACCACCTTGGCATCAGGGGTGGTGACATAAAACCAGGCCAAGTTGTACTGGTTCATCACTTGCAGAATGCGGGCAGGGGTCGCAGTCTTCTTCTTCGAGTCTTCGGCGAGTTCGACAACCAGTTGATTGGCAAACCCGGTCATCAGTTTGGGATAGATGAAATCAGAAGCTGAGGCCATCAGTCCGGCACCAATGAGAAATATCGCAATCAAGCGAATGGCCAGGCAGTTGAAGAATCCGAAGATGCCACCAATCAACTTCTGCATGAACGGCTGTTGAGCCTCTTCAGACAGACTAAGAGCTGCTGCTTGATATGTCACTGGTTTAAGGCCTCCACCTTGCTCAATTGAATCTTAAATGTGAGCGTCTCTCCCTTATACCAATCAGGCAGCGGCGCGAATTCGGTAGCCTCGACGGCGGCAAGCGCTTCTTTGTCGGCCTTCTTGCTGCCGGAGCTTTGGAAAATTTCACCGCCGACCAGCTTGCCATCATGGTCCAGAGTTATCAGCACGGTCAGGTCTTCGTAAGTCTTCTTCGGATGCCAGTTTTGGGCTAGCCGCATCAGCATGTCCTTGCGGTACGGAGCGATATTGCCCATCGCCCGGCCAACTGTTGCCGGCAGCCGCGTGGCAATCGGAACACCGCCGGCTGTACCGTCGCCAGTGCCGGCGCCCAAGCCGCCTGCTCCCGTGCCGGTACCACCTTGCCCTTGTCCACCGGCTCCGGTGCCGGCTTCTTGCCCGTTAGGCAAGCCGCCTTGAGTCTCGGTTCCCGAAAGTGGTTGCGTCGCAGTCGGTCCCGCTACTGTCGGCACAGGCGGAGGAGCCGGAGCTTGTTTGGGAATTTGCTGGCCGATGTCGGCCTTGACCATATTGGTGGGCGTCACTGCTACCGGCGCTGCCAGAGTCGTCTTACGAGAGGGCACCGGCTTCGCAGGCACCATCGTCGGTTGTTCGGTAACTTTCGGCGCCTTGATTGCCGGCATCGTCGGTTCTGGAGTGGCGACCGGAGAAGGAGCAGCTTCGGAGCCGGGATTAGGGTTCTCGCCGGCAGTCAATGAGAGCGCCTTCGGCAGCTCGACCGGCTTGGGAGGCGGCTCGGGCGGAGGCGGAGTGAATTCAAAGCTGACATCTACATCACGAATGATGCGCGGGTGCGCCACATCATACTCCTGCAACTTGATGAAGGCGATTACCAGCATCATGTGAAAGATGAACACGAGAACAATCGCGTTCTGCAGTCTACCTTGACGCTCAATCGAGTCCGTGTCCCGGACGCCATAGAACCGGTCCGTTATCCTAACGGCTTCCTGCATCATCGACAAAGACATCGGTCGCTAGAGCTCCTCTATTAAGCGTTTCGGACCCGCCAATGCGCCATTTCGAGCCAATTTGCCGGAACGATTCATCGCTGGCGAAATCACCACCGGCAAAGCCCGCCGCCACCAATATGCCCGCCTCTTAACATCTTTTCACTCCGGCTGAAGAGAATTATTTCATTTTTTCGCAGGGAAGAAATTCATTGCAACCACCAAAATCATTTCGCAGATTCCTACCGGTCGCTTGCCGGTCGACTGTTGGCCGCCGGCAGTTACGAAGTATGTTCTTGATAAACAGTCAGACTGTCCGCGCGCTTTCTGCCCGAAGAGATACCGTAGCTGTTTTTTAACTGACTAATTGCCAAGGCTTGGAACTGATTCATCAGTTATAATGCCTGTCGAGTAAGAGAATTCGGTTGCCGCCAGCCAGTCAAAAGCGAGGAAAGGCATGCATACAGCCTACATCGTCTGTTTAGTCGCGGAAGCTCTGTTAGCCATCATGCTGATCGGGCTGATCCTCCTGCATGCTCCCAAAGGCGAAGGGATGGGCGGGATCGGCGGAACAGCCACACTCTTCACCGGTAAACGCGGCGCGGAAGCAGGTCTCGATCGCTTCACCTGGACGATCGCGTTGCTGTTCCTGACAGTCTGCGCCGTCCTCGGCTTTGGAATCATCAGACCATAATGACTTTCAGGCTTCCCACCAGCCAAGAGAAGAACAGTTACGTACACAATCAGTTTGAGCGGATAGCAGGCCGCTACGATCTGACCAATGACGTAATCAGCCTCGGCATGCACCGTCAGTGGAAAGGCGCGGCAGTAAAGACTCTGGGCTTGAGACCGGAAGGCAGCTATCTGGACGTATGCTGCGGCACAGGAGACCTGGCCTTGCGAATCGCCTCGGAGTTGGGCTCAGCCGGCAAAGTGACCGGTCTGGATTTTTCAGGCAATATGCTGTCGGTAGCTTCGGCCCGCGGGCTCAAGGCGCATGAGAGCAAGGAGATTTCTTGCCGCCTGGAATGGGTACAAGGCGACGCTCAGGCGCTGCCTTTTCCTGACAACAGTTTCGATGGGGCAATTATCAGCTTCGGCTTGCGCAATCTGACCGATTTGCAACGCGGATTGTCTGAACTGGCGCGTGTCGTCAAACCTGGCGCCCGGGTAATTAATCTGGACGTCGGGCACCCCAGCCTGCCACTCTTTACACCGGTCTTCAAGTTTTACTTCCGTCACATCGTTCCTTTGATTGGAGCCGCGATTCAAAACGACCGGCAAGCCTATACTTACTTGCCGGAGTCAGCCCGGGCGTTTGCCCGTCCGGAGGAGCTAATCTCCATGCTGGCGGAAGCCGGTTTGAAAGAGATTCGCCTGGCTCAACTGGCTCTGGGCTCGGTAGCAATGCAGGTCGGAACCAAGGCGTGAGCGAATCTTTCAAGAGCGCCGACCGAGCCGGCAAATCGCTGTTCGTCTGTGTCGGCGATATTTCAGCCGATCGTCATACTACGGCCGTTCTGGCTAAGCTACGCGAGCTTGCTCCCGATTTGAAAGTCTGGGGCGTAGGCGGGCCAGGCATGGAGAGCCAGGGAGTGGAGCTTCTGGCAAATTGCCTCAAGTTTGCGACACTGGGCATTATTGAGCCGATCAAGCTCCTGCCTTTCTTTGCCGGCTTAAGAGAGCGCATCGTTCAAGAGATCAGGCAGAGGAAGCCTGCTGCGGTGCTGCTGGTCGATTTCGGCGGTTTCAATATCGGACTGGCACAGCTGCTTCGTCCACGCTTCCCTAATCTGCCAATTATTTATTTCATCTCTCCGCAGGTCTGGGGCTCACGCCCCTGGCGGATCAATGTGCTGAAGCGCTGCATCAACAAGATGCTCACCATCTTCCCATTCGAGGAGACGATATACAGAAGCAAGGGAGTAGAAGCCCGCTTCGTAGGCAATCCGATTACGATGACGGTACCCGGACCGGCCGGTCAAGTCAGCCGCGAAAGCTTCTGCCGGCTATACGGGTTGGACTCCGCCCGACCGATAATCGGTATCTTCCCAGGCAGCCGCAAACGCGAGATTACGTCCTTGATGCCGATAGTGCTCGAAGCCGTCAATTGGTTGAAATCCGAGCGGCCGGAGTTGCAGTTTGTAGTCTCGCGAGTCAACAGCGTGATCTCCGACGCGTTAGACACAGTAATCGACCGGAAAGCAGGCAAGGATGAAATTACACTTTTGCCGGCCGGCGAAAATATGAGCTTGATGTCGGTGTCGGACATACTCTGGACCAAGTCCGGAACTACCACACTGGAAGCCGCTTTGTTTGGTAAACCGATGCTCATCTTTTATCGGGGCAACTGGGTAAGCTACTGGCTGGTTCTGCTTTTCAAGCGGGTGAAGCGGTTCGGCTGGCCAAATCTTCTAGCCGGCCAACCAGTCGTTCCTGAACTAATCCAACTGGATTGTCGAGCGGAACAACTCGTAAGATATACACGCGACTGGCTTGATGTTCCAGCAGCCCGGCAGGAGATAAGCGAAAGCTTGAAGCAGGTGAAAGGTCGTCTCGGGCAGGGAGACTTTGCGGAAAACACTGCTTACGAGGTTCTCAGTACGCTTGGCTATTTTACGGCTGAGGCGGTCAGCATCGAAAGGCGGCCGGAGTAAGGTATGAAGGCACAACTGCAATCATTCAAAATCGATCAGCTTACGCATTTGAAGCTGTATCTTCGCCTGCTCGGCTATATCAAGCCTTACTGGTTGCCCTTCCTGGCCGGATTGATAGCGGCCATTCCTTCCGGCAGCATGGACGGGGCGATCGCCTGGATGGCCGGTCAGGGCTTGCAGCGAATTTTTGTGGAAGGACACCAGGATTTGATTTACCTGGTGCCGGTCGCAGTGCTGGTTATTGCTGCGCTACAAGGAATATTTCGCTTCCTGGAATCGTTCTGCATCCGCTATGTCGGTGCCAGCGCAATCAAAGACTTGCGGAATCAGCTGTTCGATCACCTGCAAAGCCAGTCACTGCTTTACTTTCACGGACATTCATCCGGCGTGCTGATTGGCCGCGTCACCAACGACGTTGGCGTGATTGAAAATGCGATTGCGCAAACTTTTCAATCGATGATCAGCCGCACGATCACTTTGTTGTCTCTGGTATCAGTCTTGCTTTTCCAGAGCTGGAAATTGAGCCTGATTGCGCTTTCCATTCTCTCCTTGATTGTGGTGCCGGTTTCTATCCTCGGCAGGAAGATTCGCAAGTCCAGCCGCAGTGGACAGGAGGCCGTCGGAGATCTCGTCTCGGTGCTATCAGAATCAATTCAAGGCGCCAAAATCATTCAATCATTTAACCTCGAGCAGTACCAGATAGCCCGCTTCCAAAAGACCAATCAAACCTTCTTCGACAACATGATGAAAGCAGTCAGAGCTGAGGCTATGATGTCTCCCATTCTGGCAATGATTGGCGCCGTCGGAATTGCAGCTGTGATCTGGTCGGCCGGCTATCAGGTAATCCACCACCACATGAATCTGGGATCTTTGACCTCATTTGTGATCGCGCTTTTGCTGCTTTACGCGCCAATCAAGAACATCGGACGGATCAACGGCGTACTTCAGCCGGCCTTGGCTGCCGCAGCCAGAGTATTTGAAGTGCTGGACGAGCAGCCGGCGCTCAAAGATCTGCCTGAGGCCAAAACACTCACACCGGGTCCACACCACATCCGTTTCTCTCATGTTTATTTCCGCTACCCGACCTCGACGGATATGGTGCTTTCGGACATCAATCTGGACATTCCAGCCGGTCGTATGATTGCATTGGTAGGTCTTTCCGGTTCGGGCAAATCCACGCTGGCAAATCTGGTGCCGCGCTTCTTCGACCCTACCGCCGGTACTATCTACATAGACGGAGAGCCTCTCCCGCATTACACCTTGTCCTCACTGAGAAACGAAATATCGCTGGTCACCCAGGACAATTTTCTGTTCAATGCCACTGTCAAAGAGAACATCAAATTGGGCAAACTGGACGCAACCGACCAAGAGATAGAAGCAGCTGCCAGGGCTGCCTATGCTTACGACTTCGTGCAGGATCTGCCGGAGGGCTTTGCCACAAAAATAGGTGAGCGCGGCGTCCGACTATCAGGCGGACAACAGCAGCGGCTGGCAATCGCGCGTGCTTTCTTGAAGAACGCACCGATCCTCATTCTGGACGAAGCAACCAGTTCGCTCGATAACGAATCCGAAGCGATGGTGCAGACTGCTCTTAACGATCTGATGAAAAACCGCACCGTTATTGTAATCGCCCATCGCCTGTCGACTGTGCGGCATGCCGACGTGATAGCAGTAATGGAAAACGGACAAATTGTGGAGACCGGCGCGCACAACAATCTAGTCAAGGCCAACTCGGTTTACGCGCGCCTTTTGACCGCCCAGTTCGAGCGGCCGACCGCACCGGCCTGAAGCACTCCAACCACCATATCCATTGCGAACCAAGTGCATATCGAGCAGACAAGTGCCGTTCAATGCACAAACGAAATCTTACTTACTTTCAGAGCGTTCGCAGCCAAATCGGCGCGGGTATATAGCGATAGTGGCGGCGGTACGATAAGATGCAGCAAGCGGCCTAGCGGTCTGGCAGCATCGACGAAGGAGCTGATAATGTCAAAGTCTGACAATAAGGAATCGTCGCTTGATGCTGCTCAGGAGATTTCCGACACCAACACCTCGTTGTCTCAAGAGATGCTTTCACAGGCGTTGAAGATCTTTCAAGAATCCAAGCAGTTACGCAAAAGCGAGAAGAAAAGCCCGGCGTTAACTGAAGGAATAATCGAACTTTAAGTGACAGTGCCGGCATTCATCTGGCGGGCATAGTTAAACTGATGGCGACCCTATTCCAATGCAAAAGACTGAAGAAGCACAGGCGGGGCGGGAAAGTTCTGCTTGCACCGGCGGCGTTGGCCGCCTTAAGGAGATTGCCCGAAAACAGGTCAGAGAAACTCTTGGAGCTTCATCACAAGTTCGTCATGTCTACCGTCTATCCTCTTACGAGAAGACACCTTGGTGATGACTGGGCCAAACTGCTGAACAGTTACCTTAAAAGAATTGCGCCGGCAAAATTTCTTCAGGCGGCAGGCGGACTTTCTAAGTACTACACCGGTCATGGTGGCGATTTACTTTCGAGTTATCCGCACTTGGCGGAATTAGCCGACTTTGAATGGACCAGCTTTGAAGTCCGGAGGCGGCAAGCTGAATTGAAGGCGGAGCGCTACAGCTCCCCCAGAACGACGGTTGAATTGAATGAGCTCGGACCGGCGGCTAATCCGGCAATGGTTCTGCGCAGCTATGACTTTCCAATTCCCGCCATAGCCAATCGCTTGAGAAAGAAAATCGGGCTTCCTGAAAAGGTCAGGCCGGAAGCAACTCATCTTGTCATCTTCAAGCATCCGGACACCGGAGGACTGGAGATGTTAGAACTGAGCGGCGTCGTCGCGCGCATAGTTTCATCCGTGCTGGACAAGCCGGTATCATACACAGGATTGATTGAGATGACGGCGCCGCTGTGCAGGCAACCTGATACAGTGGAAGCGATCGTCTCCATCCTGGAGCTGATAGACAAGCTGCAAAACGTGCATGTTTTTATCGGTTCGAAAGCAATCACGAGTCCAGTAAAGCTGCCGAAGTAACACCGAGACGACCAATCTTATGAGCGCAGAAAGCACCCGGCAGCAGATAAAGCTTATTGAGGCGATCTCTCAATTGCTCTGCTTTTGTTGGGCCGTTATCGGTTTCATCGTCTGGTTCGGTACCGTCTGGTTCATCAACAAATCGGATCAACAATCACCACTCTTGATTGCCGCAGCGCTGTTGGCGCTGCTCACTGCCGTACCATTTTCAATCTATGGATTGCTCGTTTTGTCGTCGCTTTTCAAATGGTTCGGTTTGAGAACGCTCTCGGCCAAGATTCATACAACCGGCCTGCTCCGGAAGCTGAGCATAGTAATTTTGATTCCGACAATACCGGCACTGCTTTACTGGACCGCCTGCGCAGGTCTGCAGTTTGTGGCCGGCAATCAACTGCAAGCCAACGACGAGCCAGGCTTTCGGTCTACCATCTCAACGCTGGCGTCCCTCGAAGAAGCGATCGCCGGGCCTGTCGCCGCCGGCTATCTGTTCAATCAAGAAGGCGACAAATACTTCGAGTTAAAGAATGCTGGCGCCGCCGAATGGTGCTGGCAGCGAAGCCTGGAGAAATGGCTCGCCAGCAGCGCCAAAACCGACTGCATGCCGGCGCTGACACTGGACAATCTCGGCGAGTTGGCAATGCTGCAGGGCAGCCTGGTCAAAGCAGAAGGTTATTTCGATCGAGCACTAAGTATTGCCGATGCCTGGCCGGATGAAGAGCTGCTCAAGACGCCGCCGTCGACCCGTCTTCCTTACTTTCAAGCACGTTGGAGAGCGCTGTTCGGCTTATCTCGCATCGCTGAGAGCAAGAACCACCTGCGCCAGGCCAGCGAACTTTATGAGAGAACACTTGCCACGGAGCAATACATTGACGAGCTAAACAGCGAGGTCGCCGCCGGCTCACTCGGCATCCTCGCCTCCATCTATCTCAGACTGGAAGACTTTAGC
>CAZSNX010000004.1:0-15863 GCA_964607945.1 uncultured Candidatus Obscuribacterales bacterium | reverse complement strand
GCTCCAATATCAACAGAGAGCAGTCGGGTTGAGCCTTGCCAAAGGTCTACCCGGAAACTTCAGCGAGCGAGCCCAGTCAGCGCTTCACTACTATGCAAGCATACTGGCAGCCCAAGGCAGAGCAGAGGAGGCTAAGGAGCTCGACCGAATCCTGGCGACCATTCAAAAGGCTCGGCGGCATGAATTGAACTTGTCCAAAGCGCAACTCGATCAACTGGTTGAGTTCATTTCCGCTGCCACCAAGAAATTAGTTGATATCAAATACGGTACCAATACCGCCAAAGCTGCCGAGCGACAACTGGACGGGAAGGACTTCAGCTCCAATGCTAGACTCGATCTCCTAACGATTCTGCGCAGCGCCGAGTGGATGCGCTCCGCCAGCTTCGGCTCGCAGTCGCTGGCAACCAGAATAGATCAGCTGAGCGTCAGCAACAGAGCGGTCGGCAGCTCTATTCCGGTGGTAGCGATTGGCAAAGCGATCGTCAAACACAAGAATGGCAGCCACTTTGAGGCGCGCTTTCGCTTCAAGTATTTAATCACACCGGCTACCGGCACCAGCGAACATCCCACGATCGCCAGCTTCGACGATAGCACGTCCTCGCTGGCTACGCTCGATGATTGAAAAGTGTCGTGCTTTCCTAAACAGGCAGCACTCCATGCTTCTTCTTGAACGAAGGCAACTGTTTTGTCGAATAAGCATTGAAGCGGTTGACGAGCTCCTGACGCAAGCCGGCAGGACTAACTATGCCATCGATGATCATCTGGGAAGCCAGACGCATGATATCGACATCTTCCCGGTATTCCGCTCTCTTCTGCTCGATGAAGGCCGGGCGCTCTGCTTCAGGCAATTCCATGATCTTGTTGTAGTACACGGCATTGATCGCTGCCTCCGGTCCCATTACCGCAATACAAGCCGTGGGAAGGGCGATGCACGCATCCGGCTCGAAAGCCGGCCCGCACATTGCATAGAGCCCGGCACCGTACGCCTTCCGCAATACAACCGACACCTTCGGCACATCAGCAGATGACATCGCGGAAATCATCTTGGCTCCTGATCTTATTATGCCGGCTCGCTCCACTTTCGTACCAATCATGAAGCCGGGTACATCGGCCAGGAAGAGCAGCGGAATGTTGAAGGCATCGCAAAGCCAGATGAAACGAGCCGCCTTGTCGGCCGAGTCGACAAAGAGCACGCCGCCTTTGACCTTGGGCTGATTGGCGATTACGCCTACAGCCTTTCCGCCGATCCGGGCGAGTCCGGTTACTATCTCTTGAGCAAAGAGCTTTTTGATTTCGACAAAACTGCCGGCATCGATCAGACGATCGATTACCTGGTGGACATCAAACGGTACATTTTCCTTCTCGGGAATGATCTGCTCGATCGTTTTTTCCGCGGCAGCAGGATCTGCGGCCGGGGCTGGCGGGGGCAGCTGCTCGCAATTGGATGGCATGAAGCGCAGGTAATCGCGGCAGAAGCTGATCGCCTCCTCTTCTGAAGCAGCAAGCACATCACCGCAGCCGCTTACGCTGCAATGCATCTTAGCGCCACCCATCTCTTCGAGAGTTACCTTCTCTCCAATCACCATCTCGGCCATGCGGGGCGAGCCCAGGTACATCGAAGCTCGACCATCGACCATCACTACGATGTCGCAGAAAGCCGGAATATAGGCGCCGCCGGCTGCTGACGGACCGAAAAGCAGACAAATTTGCGGGATGTAGCCGGAAAGTTGCACCTGGTTGTAGAAAATCTTACCGGCGCCGCGACGGCCTGGAAACATCTCTACTTGATCGGTGATTCTGGCTCCGGCCGAGTCGACCAGGTAAATCAATGGAACTTTGAGCTTGGCTGCCGTCTCTTGAATTCGAATGATCTTTTCAACTGTCCGCCAGCCCCAAGACCCGGCTTTGACAGTCGAATCGTTAGCCATGAAACAAACGGTTCGACCTTCAATCTGCCCGATACCCGTGACAACCCCGTCGGCCGGCAAGTCGGATTCCAAACAATTGGCAAAGAGAGCGTCTTCAATTTCAAAACCAGGGTCCAGTAGCAAGCGCAAACGATCGCGGGCGAACAACTTGCCCTCTTCCTTGAGCTTCTGGTGATACTTGGGAGCCCCGCCCTTCTTAATGCCGGCTACTCGCTCCTCTAAATTGGCCTTCTTATCCTTCTGACCTGTCAACTCGCTTACCATCCTGTGTTCCACCCTACCGGCTTGCTACTCTCGTTACAGGCTCGTATTCTACAGCCAGTCCACCGGCACTTGGATTTCACGGCGCTCATAAAACGATCTGACGCGGACACCTTGACAAGCGTTCAAGTGATCACCGGCAGCCGGTCCAAGCGCTCATCTGGCGTTCGTCCTGGCGCAGAACGGTAGTGGCTCGCGCGTGCACTTACTGGTTATAATGAACCGCAACCAGCTGAGTTCAGACGTTTGGGAGCAGCGGCAGTGAAAGCACAAGATACAGGCTCCAGACGCGAATTTCTCAAGACGCTGGCGCTTTATTTTTCAACCGGAATTTTCGGCTCCGGCCAATCAGCCGCCCAAGCTTTTCAACCTCACAATTACAAGATCTCGCCCTGGTTGGGAGACGACTTTACCAACGGGCACAAGATGCGGCAAGGAGATTTCCCGGTCTTGCCAAAATCGGCGGAAAAGACGGTCGACTTTGTCATCGTCGGCGGTGGCATGGCCGGGCTGGCTGCAGCTTATTATCTCAAAGATCAAGACTTTCTTTTGCTTGAGCAATACGGCGAGTTGGGAGGGCAAGCCAGAGGGCGCAACTATCGCGGCATCGACTTCTCCCTGGGCGCAGCCTACATGGGCTCCAATCAGGGACTGGCCGGAGAGCTCTTCTCTCAACTGGCAATAAAACCGGCCGAAATTCCGCCCACCAAGAATTCATGGTACTTCAAGAAAAAATGGTTCCCGGGGATTAGCGGCGATTCGCAAGCCACAATCTACCGTCAATTTGACAGGCTTTTCAGCGAAGCCAGGCCGATCTGGAACAGCTTGCCACCATGGCAAGATCCCGTGCCGCTGGACAATTCAGATCTGAACAAATTGGACTCCACTAATTTCGAGTCATATCTCAAGACTTACGACCCTCAGTTTATCTCATTGATTGATAAGTTCTGCCTGTCGGCCTTCTGCGGGCCGGCAAAGACGGTGTCGGCGCTTGCCGGCTTCTATCTTGCCCACGATCTGGTCAGTCCGAGCTATGTCTTTAAGGGCGGCAACCCCGCCGTAACGAAGGCATTGGCTCATGCTCTGGAGAAGACCGGCAAGGGAAGAAGGCTGACCAACACTTTCGTTTGGAATCTCTCGGCAGGCGACAATTACGTCGATGTCGCCTATAGCACCGCCGATGGTACCATGCACCGGGTACGCTGCCGGCGAGCTATCGTGACCGCACCGCCGATGGTGGCCGGTCGCATCGTGCCGGATCTAGACGACCAATTGAAGGCGCTTTTGCTGTGGCCAAAGTACGGGTCTTACCTGGTATCCAACTTCTGCCTGCGCAAGAAGACTTTCAACGGCTCTTATGACAATTGGGCGGGCAGCCCACTCACCTTTGCCGACTTTACTATCGCGGAAACTCCCTATCAGGCGCTCGGAGCATACAAACCGGAGATGGGATCGGTGCTTACCGTTTACCAGCCATATCCGCCTAGTTCCGCGGGGCGAGCGACTTTGCTGGCCGGCAATCGGCAAGAGCTCGCTCTGCAGCTGATTAACCAGCTGGTAGAACTAGTCCCACAGTTTCAAGACAACCTGGAGGAAGTCGTCCTCAGCCGCTGGGGCCACGCAATTGCAGTGCCGGTTCCGACCTTCTTTGCCAAGCTGGCCAAGCTGAAGACGCTCAATACCGGTCCGATTGTTTTCGCGCATAACAGCACGCAAGGACTTCCTTCGGCCGAATCAGCAATTACTGCGGCGCGCCGGGCCGCCGACCTTGTGCTGGGGCTCAAAACGAAGAGATCCTAGCGGATCGGTCAGCGTCTGAACGCTTAAAGCTCTTACTGATAGAGCGCGGAAAGAAGCAATTTGAACCGGACTCAGGAGGATTTCTTCGCCGCAGCAGCGCTGCTGCCAATCGGCTTACCGGCTGTGTCAAACAGCTCAACCGGCGCGAAATACTCCAAGTCTTTCTTGATCTTCTTGCCGTCTCCGACCACGACTATCGCCAGATTGTCGAGATCGATATCTTTGCGTGCAGCTTTTCTGACATCATCGAGCGACACGGCCATCAGCTTATCGGTGTATGTCTCCAGGTAATCCTTGGGCAGTTCGTACAGTTGCACTTCCAAGAGGCGCTGAGCCAGTCCGGCTTGCGTCTCCAAGCCAAGCGCGAAGGAACCGGCGAGATATCTTTTAGCATCTTGAATCTCTTTATCTGTCACCTTTAAATTGCGCAAGCGATCCAACTCATACAAGAACTCTTGCAAAGACGAGCCGGTCACCTCGGTGCGCACTTCCGCCTCGGCCGCAAATGGGCCGGGCTCTGTGCGCGCGGCGAAGCTGCTATATGCTCCGTAGGTGTATCCTTTCTGCTCTCTGATGTTGAGGAAGAGGCGCGAGTGCGCTGCTCCTCCCAGCACTTGGTTGCCCACCAAGAGCGGAAAGTAGTCGGCGTCGCTCTTGCAAATGGCGACATTGCCCAACTTGATCGAAGACTGAACCGAACCAGGCCTGTCCACCAGATAGATCTTTCGTCCGTGATACTGAGGAACGGCCGGATATTTCAATTGGGCCAGTTGTCCGGACTTCCAATTGGCTCCCAAATCCTTCTCGATCAACTCTTTCATCTTGTCGGGCTGGAAATCGCCTACGACGATCAGCACCGACTCGTTCGGCACGAAATATGCCTTGTGAAAGTCTTGCAGATCTTTGCGCGTTATCTTTTCGACATTTTCCGGACTGGGAGCGATCACGCCATAGGGGTGCTGACCGAACAAAACGTTCATGAAGCGCTCGTCTTGCAGGAAATCAGGCTGGCTGCGCTTCATTACCAGCTCTTGAATGAGGTTGGTCTTTTTCAGCTTCAACTCGTCTTCCGGGAAGGACGGATTCAGCACTACATCCGATACCACATCCAACAAGCGATCCACGTACCCCGACAACGACGAACCGACTATCAAAGTGAAATCGAGATCGGCGCCACCCTTGAGACCCCCCCCGATAAAATCCACCTCTTCGGCAATCTCCTTGCTGGTCCGCTTAGCGGTGCCTTCCGTTATCATGTCGGCGGTTATGGCAGCAAGACCTCTGACATCGTCTTGTTCGCGCGATGAGCCTGCCTTTATGCCGAGATTAACCGTAACGAACGGCACGCGATGATCTTCGACCAACTGGACGGTCAAACCGTTGGCGAGCTTATAAGTGGTGATGGCAGGCAACTTGAACGGTCTTGGCGCTGGAAGAGCCGGGGCCGTCTTACGCCATGATTCGGCCGTGACGGCATTGCTGCTATCCGATTTAGTTTCGACGGCCTCTGCCGGTGTAATAGCTGTCATGATGATCGTCAATACTCCTAACAAAACAATCAATGGAAAAGAATCGTATGAATCCCAAACCAGACAGATACTGCCTGCGGTGCTCCGCTTGGGCGGGTGCGTCAAGCTGCGCTCCGGCACGCTGACCGGCGCCGACTGTCTTTGCTTGGCCGCTTTTGCAATTCCCATCAAAAACCCTCCAGCTCCTTGAAGAAATCAGGCTTCGGCTAATTACTTGTGCACAGGCTCCGGCGATTCAGCCTCAGCCTTTGCCGGTACCGGTTGCACGTCAATTACCGTAATTCCCTCGCGAGTAAAATACTTATTGGCAACGCGCTTGACGTCTTCGGCTGTCACCTTCAGGTAGGCATCGAGGTCGGCATCAACCAATTTTGGATCTCCGAAAAATAGGGTGTATTCAGCCAGCAACTCCGCTCGTCCCAGCGAACGCTGCAGACTCGATGAACTGCCCGCCGCAAACAAGCCGCGCAGAATTTGATTCTTTGCCTTCTCGAGCTCCTTTTCCGAAACCGGCTCGTTCTTTACCTTGTCTATCTCTTCCCAAACTATCTCGCGCACCTTCTCAGCAGTGTTGCCCGGCTTATAGATCACAAACCCCTCGAAAGCCGATGGTCCGCGCCTTTCATCCAAACCAGCATCCGCTCTCAAAGCAACTTGATCTCCTTTGACCATCCGCTGATAAAGCCGGGAGGAGTCACCGGACGACAAGATCTTTTCCAGAATGCCCATCGCATAAGAATCAGGCTCTCTGCGACCCGGTCCCTTCCAGCCGAACCAAAACGCCGGCAATTGGGCATGATGGTCTTCCACCTTCTCATATTTCGCTTTGGACTGCGTCGGTTCATCGACGTTTGGAACAGGTGGTTTGGTCTGCTTGGGAATGGAGGCAAAATACTTCTCTACCAAGCCATGCATCTGCTTGGCGTCAAAATCCCCGACGATCGCCATCACGGCATTATCCGGTGCATAGTATGTCTTGAAGAACTTTCTGACATCTTCGACTGAGGAGGCTTCGAGATCTTCAAACGAGCCGATTACCGCATGTGCGTTCGACCAGTTGTCGAAGAGCAGCTCTTCAAATCTCAAAGCGGCCGGCGTGTATGGCTGATTATCTATCCTCGAACGCTTTTCCTCTTTGACCGTCTCGAGCTGATTCTTGAAATTCTCCTCAGTCACCTTGAGCGAACGCATTCTGTCCGACTCCAGCCAGAGGGCCAGCTCAATTTGATTGGACGGAAGCTTTTCATAATAGTTGGTGAAATCATTATGAGTAGAGGCATTAAGCGAGCCGCCGGCGCTTTCGACATAGCTGAAATGCTCGGTCTTGCCGACATTTTCCGAACCCTCAAACATCATGTGCTCGAAGAGATGGGCAAATCCGGACCGGCCCTTCTCCTCGTTGCGTGACCCAACGTCATAGACGATCGCCAGTGCGGCAACCGGTACTGAGTGATCTTCCGAAAGGATTACCCTCAATCCATTGGGTAAGGTGAAATCCTCGGTTACGGGTATTAACGGCTTTTTCCAATCGGCGGCGTTCGCACTCATAACAACTCCCAAGCTCAAAATAAGAGAAACCAGAAAACTCCGCTTTTTATTCTTCGTCTTCATCATCGGCTCCAAGCTGCACGGCCGACCAAAAAATGCCGACCACTAAAACAGATAGAATTGCTGCACCCATACAAATTCGGTAGGGTATTCCAAACCTGTTTAGCACAGCATACACGGAGATCGCCAGCACGAGGCCAAGAAGCGCCACGATCTGATGGATTGTAATGGATCTAATTATTAGCACTGGCGGCGTAGATTCTCGCTTTGCAACAAAGTAACGTCGAAAGCAGCCTGCACTTGACTTGCGGTTTATCCGAAACGTGCGCCTGCCAGCACCTGATTGCAATTGCATTGCGACCGGGAATCAGGCAGCTGCTCCAGCAGTTTGACAAGCATGCTCTGCAGCTTGGCTATATTGTCTCCAAATACCTTCATTACTTCGGCGTGAGAAACCGGCTCGACGTCTCCGACCAGCCCGCAATCATAGTCGGTAATCAAGGAAATGTTTACGCAACACATTTCCAGCTCCCTGGCTAAATGGGCTTCCGGATATTGAGTCATGTTAATGACTTCCCAGCCCATCGAAGTAAACCACTTTGATTCTGATTTGGTCGAAAATCGCGGTCCTTGAACTACTACTACGGTTCCTTGCTTGTGGATGTTAATCCCGCAAGCGACGCCAGCCTCGATGGCAATCTTACGCAGCTCCGGACAATAGGGGTCGGCAGCCGAGATATGAGTCGAGATCGGCCCATCGTAAAAGGTGTCTAAGCGCGCGCTCGTGCGGTCTACATACTGATCGCAGACAACGAAATCACCGGGTTTGACATGCTTCTGCAGGCTGCCGGCCGCGCACGGCGAGATGATGCGCGTCACCCCGAGCGATTTCATAGCCCAAAGGTTGGCTCGAAAGTTTATTTTGTGCGGTGGCAGTTGATGCTGCTCACCATGCCTGGGCAGAAATGCCACTTTCTTGCCACCGAGCTCTCCGACAACCAGTTTGTCGCTCGGAGCGCCATAAGGCGTTTCGACAGCCCTCGCTTGCGCCTTGTCGAGCAACCTGTAAAATCCGGAACCGCCAAAGATTCCGATATCTGCCACTGGTCTATCCAAAACAGGATTACTCCAATTGAAAGATCAGGAAAAACAACCTACCGAAGGAAGCGCCCGGCAAGTTATTAATACTATCACTGCCGGTATTGACTGGCTTGGCCGGTCAGAAGACATCGACCGATTAGTTACAATTTCACAGTCGTGCCTCTACCAAATGACGATACCTGAGAGTCTCCCGACAGCAGCGCGTATGCCCGCAGCGCTTATATTCACAAGCAGTTGGGTACAATGCTTGAGTCATGATTGGCGAAGATTCGGCAAGTTATCGCTCAAGTTGTTATCATGTCAATTCACGGGACTGCAATTAGGTCCCGACAACTCCAGCAGGCACCAAACGTTGACGAAGGAACAAAGACTCTCGAGATCTGGTCATCCTCCCCAGCAGGCACCTCAAACTTAGAAATGGCAAGCAAAATGTGGTGGAAAATTCTTCTGGCAGTCCCGTTCGTTCTAGCCGCTTCCATGGGCGGGACAAACCTGGTCAACAACCCAAATCTACTGGCATTTAAAGGCGCCGACTCGCGTATCACCCAACGAATTTTCTCTACCAGCCCGATCGACCCGGATGGTCTGTATCGGCGTGTCTGGCAGTTGATTCGCGAAGACTACTACGATCAGACCTACAACAATCAATCATGGAACCGTTGGGAGCACAAGTACGACGGTAAATTGAAAACTCTCGATGATTCGCACAAAGCAATCGAGACTATGCTGGCCAGCTTAGGAGATCGCTATACCAGATTTCTCGACCGCGACGCCTTCGATGACGAAAAGCAGCAGATTGATGCGCACTTGTACGGCATCGGCGTACAGATCGGTCTGGACAAGTCTCAAAGAATAGTTGTGATCGCTCCAATAGAAGGCACGCCGGCAGCCAAAGCAGGCTTGATGCCTGGCGACGAAATCGCCGAAATTAACGGCAAACCCACCAAAGGCATTTCGGTTGAGGATGCGGCCAAACAAATTAAAGGTCCAATCAACACCGAGGTCAAACTAATTTTGATCCGCAATAAGCAGAAAATATCAGTGGCAATTACCCGCGCTGAGATTCCAATCAAGGCAGTGCAAACCTCGAAAATAATCGATGGTGATATCGGTTACATAAGATTGAGCAGCTTCATCTCCCAGCAAGCCAACAAAGAGATGCGCGACGCCCTCTCCCAAGTGGCAAAGGCCAAAGGCATCATCCTCGATCTCAGAGACAACCCGGGTGGATTGCTGACAAACGCAATTGACATATCCAATATGTTCCTGGAAGGGGGCAACATCGTCTCCACCGTCGACCGAGATGGCTACAAAACGCCCGCCATGTCTGACGCACATCCAATCACCAATCAGCCGATGGTGATTTTGATCAATCAAGGCAGCGCATCGGCCTCCGAGATTACATCGGGCGCACTGCGCGACAACGGCCGGGCCCAACTGGTCGGACAGCGTACCTTCGGAAAAGGGCTGGTACAAGGTATTAATCGTCTGGAGGATGGCTCAGGCGTCAATATTACGATTGCTCGCTATCTGACACCGAACGACACAGACATCCACAAAAAAGGTATTACGCCCGATGTCACAGTCGATCACAGTGAAAAGGATTACCGCGACGGTAAAGGACAATGGTGGCTTGATCCGGAAGGACCTACCGCTAAGCGCAGTCCGGAAGATATGAAAGATATTCAACTGTTGAAGGCGATCGAGGTACTCAAGAAGAGATTGGGCGGACCTTCAGTTGCAGTGGGAGTGAAAGGTTAGTCTTTTCCCGGACATGTTAGTATTGTCCAGCGTTTTGACTATTCAAGCAGCAGGAAGTACAGCCTCGTGGGCAGCAGCACAAAGTCCGGATTGCTGGTGGCTGGTTGCGAACCAGGTTGCGGCAAGACCGTCGTTCTGACCGGGCTGGCCGGCACTTTGCGCGAAGAAGGTTTTCAAGTTAGAGCGGTCAAACCGATTAGCTTCGGCACTCGTAAATCCGCTGAAGCCGAATATACCTTTATCAGCTCGATCAGCCACACTCCGGTGGATTATCCGGTGAGATTCGTAAACGCATCCGAGACTCTGACTACCTTTCAATGGGAAGAGGCCGTTCGGATCGCCGGTGCGGGCACCGCACCGGTGCTAATCGAGCTTCCTGGCGCCTTAACGGCACCACTTCGTCCGGACTGTCGGCAGGGTCGCTGGACGGATGTCTGCGATCTGGCCCGCGCTTTTGATATGCCGGCAGTGATAGTGGCCAAAGAAGGTCCGTCTGCTATGGAAAGACTGATTCTCAACTCGACTTACTTGATAGCATCCGGACTGGTAAACGTTGTCGGATTGATTACGGTCGAAACAACGGCAGCGGCAATCGAAGGCACCGGCCATAACCACGCCGAACAAAGCGAGACTATCATGCCGGAGCTTTCGCTCGAAGAGCGCGCAATCGCTCTGCGCGAACGAACCGGCGTGCCTTATCTTGGCTGCGTGAGATTCAGCCGCTCAATCAGCGTCCCGGCAGTCAATCAGGGCAATCTGATCAAGACCACGTCGGCCGGTCTGGATCTGTTGCCGATCATAAAATCGCTGAATCTCAGGATCTCCGTCTAACAACCTCTCATTTATTTCCGCCCGAAATGTGTTACACAGGAGGCTGAAAGCCGCAGCTACGATCGCAAGCGGAAGATGCAGGACGTACTGGACGGATTGGTTTGCCACGTGGACGCCAAGTTACCGGTTGACGGTAGCCAACTTATTATTTTTACATTGTCCGATTCAAGCGGCGAAACGGCTGAAGCAGTTGCGCGCGCTGCTCTGGTGCAGTTTCCACCCGGGCTGGCGAGCATCTATCGCCTGCCCCAGATTCGCAGCAGCCAACAAATCATCAATTTGGTGCGCGAGCTTGCCAATGGTCGTTCCGTCATTGCTTATACACTCGTCTTACCCGAGTTCAAACAAGCACTCGAATCGGAAGCGACTCGTTATCAGATTCCCACTATCGACCTGCTCGGGCCGCTGATGTCCAGAGTCTCCGACTTGACCTGTTCGCAGCCGCTGTCTCAACCGGGACGACTGCATTTGCTGGATGAGACATATTTCCGCCGGATCGCCGCTGTCGACTTCGCCATCAGATTCGATGACGGCAAGAATCCGGACGGCATCATGCAGGCCGACGTAATAATGATTGGGGTGTCTCGTACAAGCAAGACCCCAAACTGCATGTATCTGGCGCATCATTACGGGTTGAAAGCCGCCAATGTGCCGATCGTGATGGGAGTAGATCCCCCTTTGCAGCTCTTTGAAATATCAGCTAAAAAGATAATCGGTCTGACGATCGATCCATATCTACTGCAAGACATTCGCTCAACCCGAGCTCAGGTGCTGGGAATGCCGGCCGGCACCGACTATGTGGATCCAGAAAACATCAGGCACGAAGTTCGCCATGCCAAGCGAGTCATGCGCGATCTGAAATGCCATTGCATAGACGTCTCTGCCAAAGCGATTGAAGAGACTTCCAGCGAAATTTTTCTGTACCTTCGCCAGCAGGCGGAATCCGGCGTTATCAGTTAACCCCGATCTTCAACAATGAAAAAGAGGATGTCCATAATGCTCAGCACCAAAGGTTCGGATCAAAAGTCAAAAACCGTAGGACTGTCGAGAGTCTACCTGTTTGCTGAAGCCTATCGAGCCTTCGCCGGCGACCGGACTGTCATGCGCGAACGACTTGGAGGCAAAGGAGCTGGGCTGGCCGAGATGACCGCAGCCGGCGTCAATGTGCCTCCGGGAATGACGATTTTGACCGACTGCTGCCGGCAATATTACGAAGAAGGGAAGAAAGTACCGGCCGGCTTATTCGACGAAGTCTGGGCGAAATTGAAGGAGATTGAATCGACCCTCGGCAGCCGGCTCGGTGATACCGATAAGCCTCTGCTCTTGAGCGTGCGGTCCGGTGCCAAGTTCTCCATGCCCGGCATGATGGACACTATCTTGAATCTCGGGCTGAACAGGCAGACGGTCGAAGCGCTCGCGAAGCTGACCGGCAACGCTCGTTTCGCCTGGGACAGCTACAGACGCTTCATTCAAATGTATGCCAATGTGGTGCTCGACATCAGCAAGGACAGCTTCGAAGATATCATGGAAGACATGAAGGATGAGCTTGGTATCAAACTCGATACCGAACTCAATGCCGAGCATCTTCAAGCGCTGGTCGGAAAGTTCAAACAGTTGGTGGTTGAGCGAGCGCATACACAGTTTCCGGAAGACACAGGCGAACAGCTGAAAGGGGCAATCGAGGCTGTGTTTAGATCTTGGAACAACAGCCGGGCTATCTATTACCGCAACTTGAATAAGATCGATCACGATTTAGGGACAGCCGTTACGGTCCAAGCGATGGTATTCGGCAATATGGATGGTGAATCGGCAACCGGCGTCTGCTTTACTCGCAATCCGAGCACCGGCGAAAAGATGCTTTACGGCGAATACCTGGTTAATGCTCAAGGTGAAGACGTAGTGGCGGGAATTAGAACACCCAACAAAATCTCTAAGATGGCCGACGAAATGCCGAAGGTTTACCAAGAACTTTTGGCAACCACCGAAAGACTCGAAAAACACTATCGAGATCTGCAAGACTGCGAATTCACTGTAGAATCCGGCAAACTTTATCTGCTGCAGACCAGGACCGGCAAGAGAACAGCCGCCGCCGCTGTAAAGACGGCAGTAGATATGTCGAACGACGGGATCATTTCGCGCCAGGAGGCACTCAATAGAGTGGAGCCGATTCAACTGAATCAGCTGCTCCTGCCGAGCTTCGACAGCGACGATAAATCGAAAGCCAAGCAGGAGGGACGGTTGATTGCCACCGGACTCAACGCATCTCCGGGAGCCGCTATCGGCGAGATAGTCTTCAATCCGGATGATGCCGAAAAACTGGCCGCCGACGGCAAGAAAGTAATTTTGGTGCGAATTGAGACCTGCCCAGACGATATCCACGGGATAGTTCCGGCTCAGGGAGTCGTCACCAGCCGCGGTGGCATGACCAGCCACGCAGCAGTGGTTGCCCGCGGGATGGGCAAACCTTGCGTTGCAGGCTGCGAAGTGCTCAAGATCGATCTCGAGCGCCAATCCCTGACCGTCGATGGTCGCACATTTAAGCGCGGAGAAGTCCTGTCAATCGACGGATCGACCGGAGAGATCTTCGCCGGAGCGATCAATCGCTTGGACTCCGAACTCGGAGACGAGTTCAGGACACTTCTTTCCTGGGCGGACGAACAGAGGCAGTTGGGTGTTCGCGCCAACGCAGATACGCCTGAGGATGCCAAAGTGGCGCTGGATTTCGGCGCGCAAGGGATTGGGCTGTGCAGAACCGAGCACATGTTCATGAGCCAGGACCGCTTACCGGTAGTCCAAGCAATGATCCTGGCCACCACGACAGCCGAACGCAAGGCAGCGCTGGCCAAGCTCTTGCCAATGCAACGAGAAGATTTCAAAGGCATCTTCAAAGTATTGCAAGGTCTGCCTGTTACTATCCGATTGCTCGATCCGCCGCTGCACGAATTTTTGCCGAAGCTCGAAGAGCTTACAGAACAGGTCGCCACACTCAAGGCAAAAGGGATCTCCGGCTCCGAAGTCAAGGACAAAGAGCTGCTCTTGCGAAAGGTAAAGGAGCTACACGAAGCAAATCCGATGATGGGGCTGCGCGGCTGCCGGCTCGGGCTGCTCTATCCTGATATCAGTGCTATGCAGGTGCAAGCGATATTCGAAGCAGCAATTGAGTTGAAGAAAGATGGGATTGCTGTTTTGCCAGAGATAATGATCCCGCTGATCGGTCACGTCAATGAACTGAAAATCGCTCGTGCTCAGCTCGAAGCGGTCGCCAAGGCGACCATGGACGAGGCCAAGACAACTATCGACTACAAGTTCGGCACCATGATCGAGATTCCGCGCGCGGCGCTGACGGCCGACGAGATTGCCGAATATGCCGAGTTCTTCAGCTTCGGAACCAACGATCTCACGCAGATGACATTTGGCTACAGCCGTGACGATGCGGAAGGAAAGTTCTTGCAGCGTTATCTGGAAGGAGTAGACTGCCAAGAAGCAAAAATCAAGGTGCTCACCCAAAACCCCTTCGAAGTTCTGGATAGAGAAGGAGTGGGCAAGCTGATGAAGATCGCGGTTGAATACGGTCTTCAAACCAGACCGGACCTCAAGCTGGGCATTTGCGGCGAACATGGCGGCGAACCGTCTTCAATCGCCTTCGCTCATCAGATCGGTCTGTCATATGTCAGCTGCTCGCCTTATCGCGTGCCAATTGCCAGATTGGCGGCAGCTCAAGCTAATCTGACTGCCGAAGAAAAGGACAAGTAAAAGTAACTACCGGTCTGTAAGCGGCATCCGTAAGATAAATACCGCTCCGTTGCCAGGCTCGCTCTCGCAAGTCAAGCTGCCGCCCTGGGCTTGCACCAGCAATCGGCAGAGATACAAGCCGAAGCCGGTTGAATTTGGATTGACACTGAATTTGGATGCAACCTGCGCCTGATCGAATAGCTTGGCAAGCTGTTCGGCCGAAATTCCCGGACCTGAGTCCTTGACAGTTACCACTACCTGGTTGCCGTCGCTGGTCAGGTTTACTTCCACCACTTGTCCATCCGGACTGGCATTAATCGCATTTTGCACCAGATTGTGAAGCACCTGATGCAAAGAAGAGCTGATTCCCTTCACTGCCGGTAGTCCGACCGCAGCGACCAGATTTATCCGGATGCCCCGATTGGCAGCCTCGTGCTGATTCAAAGTCAAGACTGACTCGGACAGCTTTGCTAAATCCACATCGGCGCGCGATGATTCGACTGCGAAAAGGTCGGTCCGGTAAATCTCCAGAAGTGTGCTGGCAATCCCCAGATAACGCTGATTGCCGTCTTTTAGCTCGGTCAGTAAACGCAAGTCGTCTCCGGCTAGCCGCTCGGCTAATTCTTCTTTCAGGAGCTCCAGGAATGCACATTCTGCCACCAGATGATTCTTAAGATCGTGTGTGATCAAGGTCGCCAATGAATCACGCTGGGTTTGCAAGCGCCGCCGTTCGGTAATGTCTTGAAAGACGGTAACCACACCGAGCACCGCTCCTTTCTCATCTATGATAGGCGCAGCATTTGCTCTTACCCAAATGCCGGCTGCAGGCAGATGCTCGCCGGTTACAAATCCCTCTATGTGCGCGCTTCTACGCTCCTTGAGAGCAACAGCGTATGGCTCTTCCTCGGCAGGCAAGAGAGTCTTTCCCTCATCTTTGTAAAACTTGTAGCGACGAACGAACTCACTGCGATCCATCCGCTCCATATTCCAGCCGCCCAAGCGAACTGCCTCGCGGTTAACCAGCAAAATCTTCTCGTTCCGGTCGACGACAACCAGACCGTCACCCACCGAATCGAGGATCGTCGAGAGCAGATGAGCATGCCCAGCTGCGGCTTCCTCCGAAGCGAACAAGTCCTCGACATACTTCTTTGTCAGCAATTCTAATCTCTGCCGTGCTTGAAACAAGTTGTCTTGAAACTTTGAGTGACTGATAGATTCAGACTCTCTCACAGACTCATCTCCATCCAAGGGACCAGCTAAACAGTCGAGTCGCCGAATCGGTCAAACAGCTGCGCTAGAGTCATTCTACCCAGCAACGGCATCTCTTCAGTGCCAGCCGCAATAGCAGACAGGCAATTGGCATATGGTATCT
>CAZSNX010000003.1:32654-34587 GCA_964607945.1 uncultured Candidatus Obscuribacterales bacterium | reverse complement strand
CCAAGTAGACAGACTTGAAACCTGGGAGCCAACTGGGCGCAGGCATTACCCCCGGTGTTCCTCGAAAACGTGAAACAATCAGCTGCGCAGCAAAAAATCCAGTAAGCAGGAACGGAAAAATCTGAAACAAGATGGAGCCGTCCGTGTTCATTATCGTTGGTTGCCAGGACATCAGCCCAGCCGGCGCTGCATCCAGGAAGAATATCTTGCGATAAATCAGCCCCGCCATCTGCAAGCTGTCCAATCTAAAGATTATCAAGCTCAGGCAGAAGCAATGAAAGGTAATCACGACCGAAAGGCAATGGAAGAGTTTCGAGCGCGCAATCCCAGCCAACAGGCTGCTAACCCCCTGAGCTTTCTGCCATAGCCGATGCACAGTCATCATCGCACCATGCATCGCGCCGAACACAACATAATGCAGCGCCGCACCATGCCACAGCCCGCACACTAAGAAGGTGGTAATCAGATTGAGACAAGTTCTCAGCTCGCCCTTCTTGCTTCCTCCCAAGGGGAAAAACACATAGTCTCGCAGCCATGAAGACAGCGAGATATGCCATCTCCGCCAGAAATCGCTGATCGACCCCGCCAAAAAAGGAAGATTGAAGTTTTCCGGAACCTTGAAGCCCAGTATCTGCGCCGAACCGCGTGCTATGTCCGTATACCCGGAAAAATCAAAGTAAATTTCAAATGTAAAAGCATAGGCGGCAAGCCACAGATCTACGCCTGTAAGAATCTCCGGATGAGCATAACAGCGATTGACCAGCGGAGCGATATTGTCTGCCAGTACAACCTTCTTGAACAAGCCAAAAAGAATAAGTTCAACTCCTTCGCTAAACTCGGTAAGCGATACTTTACGAGCAGCGTGAAGCTGCGGAATGAAATCTTGAAATCGCTTGATTGGTCCGGCTATCTGAGTAGGAAAGAAACTTGGGAAGAGCGCAAACTCCAAGAAGGACTTGACCGGTTTGCTGCCGTTGTAGACATCAGCCAGGTAGTGGATAAACTCAAATGCAAAAAAGGAGATACCCAGCGGCAAAATGATCTCGAATGGAATGGGCGGTAACTGTTTCAAGCCGACTGCCGCAACCAACTGATTAGCGCAATCTCTGGCAAAAAATGCGTATTTGAAAAAGCCGAGCGCCAGGAGATTGAGTGCGATTCCCGACCAAAAGATCATCTTGCGCCTTGACTGAAATCGCTCCATCAAAAGACCGCAGGCATAACTAATCGCAGTCATCGCCAGAATAAGCAAGCCGTAGATCGGCTTCCAGGTCATGTAAAAGACGTAGCTTGCCACCAAGAGCAGCAATGTTCGAAACCTGAACGGCATGAGCCAGTAGAGGATTACCACAATCGGCAGAAAGATTAGATAGGCGACGCTATTGAAAAGCACTTTCTACTCCTACATCCCGTGGCGCCGTTGAGAGGCAATCGCCTTGCTTTCAGAGGTCAGGCTTGCTACCAAATCCTGGCGAGATGCGATGTACTCTCCAATCAACTTAAGCACCTTCTCTCCACCGCTGGCATCCATATGAGCCCAATCAGTAAAATCATCGTTGGCATAGTAATCAGGAATATCAGCATTCAAAAAATCACAGTGCCACCTTTCCGCTTCAGTTTGCAGCGTTACCAAATGTCGATTTAGAATCGCCGGCGATATCAGCCGCCGCCCTTCAGGTGTTACCGGCATATTTACCACAACCGGCTTAATACCTTCCTTACGACAGATCTCCAAACACATCTCCAGCCAGCGCTTTTGATTCTCGTACAGCGCATTATTTGGTGACTTATGCCGGCGAATGCAGTCGAAAGCCACTTCCATGTAATGGTATGGACCAGTCGGGTGCGCTATCCATACGCCCTTTTCAATCTCCTGCTGCCAGCTTGCAAACCGTCTGTCGAGATCGGCCGTGCGGTTGAGTGGCACACGGAC
>CAZSNX010000003.1:0-32644 GCA_964607945.1 uncultured Candidatus Obscuribacterales bacterium | reverse complement strand
GAACAGTACTCAAGAAAGGCTTAAGCTGAGCCTTCAACCATTCCGATGCGGCAATTTTTGCATGCTGGCTCTTGCCCTTAAAGTAGACGAGGTCATTGAGCAACCAGCTAGAACGCTGCCAGAACTGCGGCATCGAAAGGGCAACCAGATCATCGGTTTTAGTAAATCGAGAAAGATACTGATAGTGTTTCGAAGAAGCAGCACAATTGAACTTATTGTCGACGAACTCGCGAGGAGTAAGGCCGATCACGGCGATCTCCGGCTTGCGATCGCCGGTGAGCATTGCCCGTAAGATCATGTAGTCATCAGAAACCATTGAACCAGGCAATGCAAAGTTAAAGCAGTTCGCATGAGCGTCCGGTGCATTCTTCTCGATGATGCTCTCTAAATAGTGACTGGAGTGATCTACTGCCAGATCTACGTCTTGATTGCGATACGCCGCTTCCTGCAACCAGACCGGATGCATCATTGCTGAAGAACCAAGTAGAACCACATTGGGCGGAATTGTTCTCTGCTTAAAATCCTGCGTGGCCCACCATACCCAACTGCGAGCAGCCGGAAGGCTTTCCGGGTCGACCTTCGCTAGCGGATTGACCTTAAGCAGCGCTAAATTGAGTACAAGCAATAACAGAACGGCCCCAACAATGGGACAGAGCCGAAGAATATTGATAATTCGTCCGGTCATCCTATTCTCTCTGACGCCGATATTCAGTGACTTCAGCGCTGCGCTACCTGCACCATTGGCGAATCTTACTAGATAGTTGTTGAGAGATCCTTAGACATAGATCAACGATGCAATAGTCCATGAAATCACTCTTGCGCCCAATTGCAAAGAGAACACCCCCGAAGAGAGCGGTAATAGGAACCACCTTGTCAAGCGCTCAGTTGTCGAGCGCTCATTAATTTCATCTGCGCTGCAACGAGCAAAACGACTGCTAAAGCAACTTCTCAATATCGGCTGCAATCGTTTCCGGCTTTACGTCCGGCCCGTAGCGTTTGGTGATATTGCCCTGGCGGTCCACCAAGAACTTGGTAAAGTTCCACTTGATCGCCTCTGTGTGCAAGATGCCTGGAGCCGACGAAGTCAGCAGCTTGTAAAGCGGGTGGGCGTTAGGTCCGTTAACGTCGATTTTCTCGAACATTTGAAAGTCGACTCCGTAATTCCTTTGGCAGAACTCACCGATCTCTTTGCTGTTGCCGGGCTCTTGCCCACCGAATTGATTGCAGGGAAAACCAAGCACGTCTAACCCGCGAGCGGAATATTTCTTGTGAAGCTCTTCCAACCCAGTAAATTGCGGCGTAAACCCACATTTACTGGCAGTGTTTACAATGAGCAAGACGTGCCCCTTGTAACTTTCAAGATCAATTTCTTTGCCATCGAGAGCATTGGCCTTAATAGCGTACAACTGATTCATTGCTCTATCTCCGTTCTTCTTTTCCTTGCTCGCAGCTAAGCAATTGTGACCATTGCCGTTGGCAAGTAAATTTTGACTACCAACCAGCAATAGAGCGAGAATCGCTAGTTTTACACTTAATTGCATAGATCTTCCAGAAGCCAGCTTGATTCGGTCAATTAGTGTCCCACTTTTCGAGCTGAGTTTAAGCTAGACTTTCTTTAACTGAGAATTCCGGTCTCCACGCAACTTGACCACATCAAGAGCAGAAAGCGCTCTCTGCCTTGCAAAAGAATGTTCCACAATCGGCTCTGGATAGCTGCGACCAAGCTCTACTCCATAAGAAGCAAGCTCGGCTGCAGTACTCAACCAAGGCTTGTGAATGATTTTCGCAGGAAGCTTGCCAAGCTCGGGTACCCAGCGACGAACGTAGTCACCTTCAGGATCGAACTTCTCACCCTGCAAAACCGGGTTAAACACTCTAAAAAACGGCGCCGCATCAGCGCCGCAACCTGCTGTCCATTGCCAACCGAGCGTGTTACTGGCCAGGTCGGCATCTACCAGCGTATCCCAAAACCATCTGGCACCCTCATGCCAATCGATCAACAGGTCCTTGACCAAGAATGACGCCACAATCATGCGCACTCGATTGTGCATCCAACCGGTGCTCCAAAGCTCTCTCATGCCGGCATCGACAATCGGATAACCGGTATTGCCCTTCTGCCAAGCTTTGAGCGCAGTCTCGTCCTGACGCCAGGGAAACTTAAGGAACTCGTTTCTTAACGGCTGCTCCGGAGTTTCCGGAAAGTGATAGAGCAAATGATAGGCAAACTCGCGCCAGCCCAACTCGCACAAAAACTTTTGAGCACCAGCTTTGCCACCGCCGACGGTTGCAGACAGTCGAGAGACCTCCTGCCAGATTTCGACCGGACTGATCTCTCCAAAATGAAGATGGGGCGACAGTCGAGACACTAAGGACTTATCCGGTCTGTCTCTACCGGTCGCATATGACTCAAGTCCATCAGCCAGGAATTTCAAAAGCTGCGAGTGCGCTCCGGCTTCACCAGGGGTCCACACAGACCGGAGTCCGTGATCCCATTGAATCTTTGGCAACAGTTTCAACTCTGACAGATCGAGCGAGTCTAACGAGTGAACGATCGATCGGATAGGTTCGCTTTTACCAATCGCATCCCGCAGCCCGAGCTGCCTGACTCTGTTCCAATATGGAGTAAATACTTTGTATGGTTTCCCGTCACCGGTTTTCACCTTGTCAGGATGAAATAGCAAAGACGAATTGAACAGCTGGAATTCGATTCCCAAACTCTCTGCCAGACGCTTCATTTCCAGTTCGATCTGCCTTGCAGTCGGTTCGAAACGTTGATTTGAATAAAGCCGCCTTGCGCCTGTTTCTCTCAACAGTTGTGCCAAAGTGACAAGAAATGGACCTTGTCGAACGATCAGATTGACTCCAGATTTAGCCAAGTCAGACTGAAGCGACACCAACGAATGATGAAGCCACCAACGGCTTGCCGCTCCCGGTGCCCAGCATCCGTCATCTTGCGGAGCATAGATGAAAGCAGGAACAACAGCGTCAGAATTCCGGCAAGCAGCATGCATTGCCAAGTTGTCGGCAAGCCGGAGATCGGCTCTAAAAAGCATTACCGCCACAACATTTTTCACTTCAACGCACCATGGAATCTAGGCCGGCTCAGCTGGTAACCGAAACTGTCGGGCAAGGCATATTATGCGCAAGAAAATGACCTTCATTCAAGTCGAGCACAAGAACTTTTGAATCTGCGGGTCTGGGCGGGACGCCCTCCCAGGAGCTCAAGCTGCCGCAGTTATCGCCGCATCTGGTGTCTCGGTTATCGCCCAACTGATTTCTCATCAATCCACCATCAGGAGCTGGGATGAGAGTTGAGTCCACCAGGGGTGCCGCTTAGCCATTTCAGCCAGGGGATCTTCCGCTACTGTTCCGACCGACCATTGGTCCGGCAAAGCAACCTGCTTTTCGGTTTGCTCGGCAATCAGGCTGGTTAGATTTTCCAAACGCTCTTCCGGATATCTGCTTAGAATCAGCTCGAGTTTTTGATCAATTAATGCAACTTCTTCTGCGTCGAGCACACCAAGCGATTCTTTGGTTTCCCAATCACGTTCGTTACTTACTATCCACTCAGCTAGTGACTTATCGAAACTTTCATCGGTGTCATTTCTCAATTTCGAGAAGGAATCGGAAGCAACCATCTCTACCGCCTCCGCACCGACGATACCAGCCACTAACACTCCCATCTCGATGACGGACTTTTCCGTTTCCGCGATATCTTCGAGATCCGCTGCGTACTTTAATCTGAGCAAATCAAGCTCTTTGTACGAAGTATCGAGTCCTTCCTCGCTGTTTTCGTCAATCGCACTCTTCATCTCAGAAAGATGCTCATCACTCGTGGCTTCTCGGCTGGCCAGGTAAAGATCTTGAACGGACACGCCGCGCTCACCGAACCTGTCGTCTTGCTCTCCCCATTGGTTGTCGATTGAGACGCGGTCTGAAGCCAGATCATAGTCAGTGACAGTTACCACATGCCAGCCTTGTCCCGAGCCGCCGGCCTCACCGCCACCTGAATCTGAGAGAAACGGCTCGTTCCAAGAGTCGATCCGAATGATCGCCGGAAATCGGCCATTCTCCTTCATATCTATCAAAGTGCTTCGCAAAGTCTCCTCCGAGTCGAAGTTCGACAAAGTTGAGTCTGAGATCGAATCAGTGTGAGCAAGCAAGAAGCCTGAATCGTCACCCTTAGTAATTTGATTGTGAATATCTCTGTACTGCGAAATGTTCAAGTGTGGTTGGCGCGCCGGCTCACCGTTCAAAAGTACTTCGACCCGGCTGCCCGAGGAGTAATCGAACAGACGCTCGCCGTTGTCTCCTTCGAACTCCGGGGCAATCTGCTCGTACTGCTTCTGTCCGGCAGGAGTAGTCGACGCATTTTCGCGCGCATAGTGCACGTTGACCGCAGTCAGTTGAAAGATCTGGCTGGCATAGCTGCGATCGGCATTTTGCGGGCTGTCCAGCGTCGCCTCCGTAAGCGGCTGGAGGCTCTCAGGCGGCAGCGTCACGTTCGTTCCATCAAGTGTCTCGAACTGGCCGCCGAGAGCCATATCCGTTACCACCTGAGCAGCAGCAGAGGGAGTGCGCGTATAAATGCGAGTTTCAATTGTTGTGATATTGCAGGTGTTATGCTGCCCCTGATCGATCTTCGTCGGATCCGCGGACTGCTCCATTACTTGCCTGGCTAGCGCTTCTCTCTGCTCCGGCTGCAAAGGAGCGTCGCTGTCATCTTCCAGCAAACGTGAAACTTGGTGGTAAGTCCTTGCCACTTCGGCATTGCTCACATCTTGCTTGGAAGCTCGCTCCTCGAAGCTCAGCATGTCTTGATTGAACTTCTCGAGATCCTGGGGATCTTGAATTCTCCTGGCTGCCACTTCAGCCAAACGGCATCGCTCTTTGCCGATATCATCATGATCCAGTGACTCTTCCGGTACTTCTCCTGTATTTTCAGTTTCAATTGGATCATCAGCACGTCTTGCGCAGGAGTAGATCTCGCTGGTGCTGAAGTCGAGCGTGTCTGATTCCTCTTCTTTAGCAGCTGTTTGATCGTTGCCGGACAGCGCGCTCAAAGTAGATTTCATATCATTCCAGAGCGAGGCATTGAGATTCCCGGACAGCGCTTCGGCAGCTCCAGTTACGGCTCCCGAAATTACATCATTGATTGTGTTTTCCAGCATTTCCAGTCTCCGCGTACATTTAGATGAATCGGTCATGAAGTCGCATCAATTTATAACCGCATGCTTTCAGAGGCACTCGGCAAGAATTTGAATCGGTTCTTTGAACTAGTTAGTAAGGGTTGGGGGCAACTCCCGCCACAATTCACCTACGGATACGGCCGGGAGATTAGGAGGAATCTCTCCAGTCGGGCAAGGCTGGCTATATCAGGCGCAGTCCGAGCTGCCAACATATAGATTGCACCGCCACTGCACATCATCACAATATATACAGTAGTCCCTTAAACAAATTTTCTCAGCAGGAAAGTCCTACTTGTGCCGCTGCCGATGGGCTATTCTATTAGCCATAACCAACTTATCCTTAGACTGACACCCCCGCTCGATTGATTTCCAGCTGAGGGCAATTAGTCAATTGTCCAGCCAGTTGGCGATCAGTGAGGATCGCGCGCTGGCTTCGGAAAGCATACCCAAAAGACACGATGGATAAGATCGGGAAGTTTTGAACTAAGGACGAACGAAGTGCGTCTTTAAAAACAGCTGGCTATAGAAGGAAGCAACAACTTAAGATATCCAACATGAGCACAGAAATCAGCACATCAGATATACAAGTTGAACGGCTGCCACCACAAGCAGTCGACGCAGAGCAAGCAGTCCTGGGTGCGCTGCTGATTGCCGGGGACGGCATTTCCCGAATTGTAGATATATTGGAGCCGGAGTACTTTTATCGCAAAGCCCACCAGGTAGTGTTCGCTGCCATGTTGGATCTTTTCGATCGCAATGAGCCAATCGACATTGTCACTGTCTCTCAGTACCTCAAAGATGACGGTAAGTTGGACAACGTTGGAGGACGCCAATACATTGCCGATTTGGCGATGTCGGTCGCCACTACCGCCAATCTGGAGTACTACGGTCGCATCGTCTATGAAAAGGCCCTGTTGCGCAATTTGATCAAGGCCGGAACCGAAATAGTATCAAGCTGCTATGAGGAGACTGATGCCGACGTGGCGATCGACAAGGCCGAGCATCTCATCTTCAATCTTGCCCAGCGCCGCAATCTTCAGCAGCTAGTTCACATAAAGAACATCGTCGAGGAGTCTTTTGCTCGCATCGAGCAACGCTATGAGAATCGCGATCAACTCTCCGGCGTGCCGACCGGCTTTTACGATCTCGATGCCATGACTTCTGGCTTCCAACCTTCCGATCTGGTGATTGTTGCTGCCAGACCATCGATGGGAAAGACTGCCTTCGTTTTGAACGTTGCGCAGCATGTAGCAGTGGAGCATAAAGTTCCGGTTGCCGTGTTCAGCTTGGAAATGTCCAAGGAGCAGCTCGTTCAACGTATGTTATGCAGTCAAGCCGAGATCGATGCCAACAGGCTGCGCACAGGTCTGCTGCACAACAATGACTGGACTAAACTTGCCCGAGCAATGGGATTTCTGGGCGAAGCACCAGTTTTTATTGACGACTCGGCGGTCGTTACCGCCCTGGAGATCCGAGCTAAATGCCGCCGCCTCAAAGCCGAATACAAGGCGCTCGGACTGATTATCATCGACTATATTCAGCTAATGCAAGGGCGCAAAGCAACGGACAACCGCGTCCAGGAAGTGTCCGAGATTTCGCGTAGCTTAAAAACGCTGGCACGCGAGTTGAATGTTCCGGTAATCGCTTTGTCACAGCTTTCCCGAGCAGTAGAAGCGAGGCAGAACAAGCGCCCGATGTTGTCGGACTTGAGAGAGAGCGGAAGCATCGAGCAGGATGCCGATATCGTAATGTTCATCTATCGCGATGAATACTACAACCCGGACACCGAGCACAGGGGCGAAGCGGAGATCATTATCGCCAAGCAGAGAAACGGTCCGACCGGAACAGTCGATCTCCTTTATCAATCCAGTATCACGCGCTTCCTCAACAAAGCACACACGCAGTACGCTGCAACTTAAGGCTGAATCGACCAGCCGAACAGCTCAACACAGCTGCTGCCGAACCGAGCCCACATCAGAGCGCGGAGCTCTCAGTGCACCGGCACCCAGATGATGTCATGACTGGAATGACCGATCCTGGTCTGTTTGTCGAATTCCATCTTGGAGAGTTCAAGCGACGCCACAGTGTCTGTCGATTCACTCGACACGAGCAGTCGCTTCCCGTCTGGCATCAAGTCAATTGCATTAGGAAAGTCGACGTCGATCGGCAGCCTGACTTCGGAGACCTTCTCCTTGGTTTTGGTGTCATAGACTCCAATTGTATTGTCCTTTGCGTTGGCGACATAAAGCTGACTGCCATCTGCGCTCAGTTCGACACCAGTCGGTCCGGTGCCGGTAGCAATCGTGCCGGTGACCTGGCGGGTGGACAGATCAAGGATGGATACTGAATTGGAGTTGCGATTAGAGACATAAGCAACGGAGCTGTCTTTCGAAACAGCGATCGCTGTCGGCACGTCACCAACCCGCACCGAACTCAACACCTTTTGATTGAGGGTGGAAATGAAGGTCACCAGACCTGATGGCACATTCAAAACGATCAAGAAGTTGCCGTTGGGTGTTATAGCCACCCGACTAGGACCAGGCGCCACTTTCGTCCGTAACAAAATCGAACCGGTAGCTGTTTCAATTACGGCTATATCATTGCCACCGCTCTCGGCGACGTACAATAGTCGCCCGTTGGGAAGAGCGACGATTCCCCTGGGAGCGCTGCGTGGCGGCAAGTCTATCTGACCCAAGAAACGGCGTCCAACCGGGTCTAGCATCAGAACTCTGCTCTTAGCTTGGTCCGTAATATAAAGACGATCTTCCGCCCAAGCCATGCTGCAAGGTGTGCCTTCGGTCGGGAAATCAGCTATTTTGCTAAGCGATTGCTCGTCCAGAAGAGTAATAGTGCCGGAGCTAAGCGACGTCAGGAAGAAAGAGCCTGGTCCCGCCGGCGCTCCACTGGCAGCAGAGCGGGACGGACCCTGCCCAAAATTGGCGGCAGCAATAGTTGCATCCGGCAGCATTTGAACGGCGGCTTCTCCGACTATCGGTTTGAATGATGCCGGAACAGAAAAATTCTCAGGAACAATCAAGTCAGACGGAAATCGGCATCCCATCAGCTGCTTTCTCAGCTTGTCCGGCAGTTCGGCAGGTACGACAATGGTTCTAGCCTTGCCCTTCTTGATCACTCGCAAAAAGCACCAGCCATTGGCATAGACCAGCACGTCGGGCTTTTCGGGAGTAGGGTGCGAAATTGCCAGTTGCGCCTTGCCGTGTTTTTTTGGTGAGGCTGGCGTCAAGGGCAGGAAAAGCTCTCCATGACCGGTGTCGATTGCCCCATCCAAGCGGATCTTGGCGCCGGGGAACTCGGACAAGACCAGATCTGACAGATCAGACGGCAATTTCGTGCAAGATCCGGGCAGCTGCACGATGATGCAAGCTGCGAAGAAAGCAAGCAGGAGCGACACTATCGGGCGGATGACCAGCCGACATTCACTCATCAGCGGCTTCCCTTGCCCCGAAGAAATCAGCGAGTTTATCGATTATCGACGAATTGTCCTTTTCCTTGGCCTTTTTCTTGCCCTTGGACTTGCGAGACGAGTGCCCTTTCGGCTTGAAGGCTTGTTCTGCCTTATCCTTTTGCTCCGGCTCCTTTTCAGGCTCGGACGGCGCTGCTTCTTCCGGCGCTGGTTTCGGTGCCTTTTCTTGCTTTGGCAGAGTCAAGCTTTCGCCACGCAGCTCGGCCAGCTTTTCAAGCAGCTTTCTTTCTTCTGAGGAAAGCCTGGTGGGAGTTTCAACGTGCACATGAACGATTTGATCGCCTCGCCGAGACTGATTGCTGAGATGTGGAACTCCCTGTTCCCTCATTGCAATCGTAGTACCGGACTGAATACCCGCCGAAATTTTGACAGCCTTAGGTCCCTCGACGGTTGGCACCATCAACTCACCACCCAGAGCCGCCATCGCGTAGCTGACAGATTGCTTGACGTGGATAGTCGTTCCTTCTCTTACAAAATTAGGATCGTCGGAAACAGAGATTACGACATAAACATCTCCGGGCGGTCCGCCCTTGCGTCCATGATCTCCGGCATTGGGCAATCGCACCCGCGCACCACTATCAATACCAGCCGGAATCTTAATATCTATATCCCGAGACTTACGCACTTGCCCGCGACCTTTGCAATTAGTGCAGGCCTTTTCGATTCTCGTTCCTTCACCGTTGCAGTTCGGGCAGGTCAGAACCTGCGTGAAGTGCCCAAGAAACGTCTGCGTAGTTTGACGAATCTGCCCCACTCCAGCGCAAGTTGCGCACTTTACCGGACCGGAACCGGGAGAAGCGCCGCTGCCACTACAGACGGTGCAATCCTCCAGGTGCTTGATCGAGACTTTCTTCTCGGCGCCAAAAACAGCCTCGAGGAAGTCCAATTGCAGGTCATACTTCAGATCTGCGCCTCGCTCAACCGAACCGTGCCTGAAGCCGGACCGCCCACCGCCTCCGAAAAACTGACTGAAGATTTCGCTCAAATCGGAGAAAGCTCCGAAATCGACTCCATCAAAACCGCCGGCACCACCGGTCAAACCGTCGTGTCCGTAGCGATCGTATAAGGAGCGCTTCTGCTCGTCAGAAAGCACCTCGTAGGCAGCAGCAAGCTCCTTGAACGCAGCTTCGTCGCCGCTGTCCTGATTGTCCGGATGCAAATGCCTTGCTTTATTGCGGAACGCCCGCTTGATCTGGTCTTGGGTGGAATTGCGTTCAACACCCAGGATCTCGTAATAATCGCGTTTTGACATCTTACAAGTTAGGTTCCCTTCAAATACTTGAGCTACAAGACAATTCTATGATCACTGGGATAACGGTTATCAATCCAGCTTACCTCGGCGGATCGGCGAGGAAGTCGGTCCGGTATCTCGCAACTCGATCGGCTCTTTGTCCTTAGCGGCACCGCCTTCTACAGGCGCAGCAGCAGCCGGTCCTTGACGAGACCCTAAGTGTATGGCCTTGCCGAGATCCAATAGTGAAAGATCCAGCCCAGCGACGTTGCTCTTCAATACAGCCGGGTCCGGTTCTTCTTGTTGCAAGACGGCGCGTACCGCCTCGGCGGCACGCTTTACTCTGTCTACATAAGAGCGATCGACACGCTCTCCGTAATTCTGAATAATGCGATCCGATTCGGAAACCAGCGACTCCGCTTGTATCTTTACGCTGATTTTCTCTTTGAGGACATGATCTTGCTGAGCAAAAGTTTCTGCTTCCTTTTGCATCCGGTCGACCTCGTCGGGATTGAGCCCAGCGCTGCGATGAATCGTCACCGACTGTTTGGTGCCAGATCCGGCATCGCGGGCACTGACATGCACGATGCCATCGGCGTCGACATCGAACGTTACCTCGATCTTAGGCACGCCCCTGGGCGCCGGTGGAATACCGGTCAACTGAAACTTAGCCAGGGACTTGTTGTAACGCGCCAACTCACGCTCTCCCTGCAGCACGTGAACCTCTACCGAACTCTGCCGGTCTTCGGCCGTAGTGAAAATCATGGTGCGGCTGGTTGGAATTGTAGTGTTGCGCTCGATGATGCGCGTAAACAATTCGCCGGCAGTCTCAATGCCAAGCGACAGCGGCGTAACGTCGAGCAAAAGCACGTCTCGCACTTCTCCAGACAAAATCGAGGCCTGGATGGCAGCGCCAAGGGCAACCGCCTCGTCCGGATTGACCGCCTTCGTCGGCTCACGACCGAAGAATCGCTTGATCGAGTCTTGCACGGCCGGAATCCGCGTCGAGCCACCAACCAAAATGATGTGATCGATCTTTTCGGGCGTGAGTCGCGCGTCTTCCAGCGCAGCTTGCAACGGTCCCATTGTCGCTTCAACCAGGTGAGCTGTCAGATCGTTAAACTTTGCTCTGGTGATAGTCGTCTCCAAATGCTTCGGACCACTCGCATCAGCAGTCAAGAACGGTAGATGAACCTCACTGACCATCGTGGTAGACAACTCGATCTTAGTGCGCTCGGCAGTTTCCTTCAGGCGTTGAATCGCCATCAAGTCGTTCGACAAATCGATCCCTTCTCTTTGAAGGAACTCATTGCGAAGCCAGTCAATTATGCATTGATCGAAATCATCTCCCCCCAACCTGTTGTTGCCGCTTGTTGCCTTAACTTCGAAGACGCCGTCGGTTATTTCGAGAATACTGACGTCAAATGTGCCACCACCCAAATCGAATACCAGCACAGTGGCGTGTTGATTGAGCTTGTTCAGCCCGTAAGCAAGCGCGCTGGCAGTCGGTTCATTGATAATCCTAAGGACATCCAGCCCGGCGATCATCCCGGCATCTCTGGTAGCCTGACGCTGGGCATCATTAAAATAAGCCGGAGTGGTTATTACGACTTTCGATACTTTCTCACCGAGATATGCCTCGGCATCGGTCTTGATCTTCTGCAACACCATCGCCGATATCTGCTCGGGAGTATAGGCCACACCATCGATCGTCACTTTGTAATTGGTGCCCATCTCGCGTTTGATTGATTGAATCGTTCGAGATGGGTTCGTTACCGCTTGACGCTTAGCAAGCTGTCCGACCAGTCTCTCCCCGGTGCGAGTAAATGCCACCACAGACGGTGTCGTCCGGGCGCCCTCGGCATTTTCGATAATAACCGGCTTGCCGCCCTCCATCACTGCGACGCAGGAATAGGTCGTTCCTAAGTCAATGCCGATTACCCGTCCATTTGTCATCTTTGGCTGGCAACTCCGTTACGGGGCATCGGCGGTGCTATTGGAAGTTTGATCAGACTCTTCGAAATCGCTGAGATCGTAGACCTTGGGCTCCGTGGACTCAGCGCCCGAAGACTGCTCCGCTTCGGGCTGTTCGCCCTCGGCAGATTGCGCAGCCTGTACCGTACCCGATGAGTTCGATGCGACATTCACCAGAGCCGGCCTGATTACCCTGTCATTAAGGGTATATCCCCGACGGAGCTCCTGCATAACAGCCCCATCCGGAAACTCGGTTGTTTCAACCTCCTGGACCGGCTCGTGATACTTGGGATCAAAATGCTCTCCCACTACCGATAATGTTTTAACTCCGATCTGCTCGAGACACCGTGTCACGCGGTTGAACACAAGATTCAAGCTCTCGATCAGCTTCTCGGGAGGAGTATCGGACTTTAGACTGCTTTGCGCCCTGTCCATATCATCAAGGGCCGGCAAAAGAATTTCCACGGCCTTTTGGGCGCCAATTGCTTGAAACTCTTCTCGCTCGCGATCCATTCGCCGCCGATAATTGTCGAAATCAGCAGCCATGCGTTTGTAGAGTGACTCAGCTTCAGAGACCCGCTGCTCTGCTTCACCCACCTGGGCTTCTAAGCGTAGGCAGCTCGGACATGGACCGCTTGAACGCCCGGAACCTTCACCGCTGGCTCCGTTAGTCGACTGCTCGGGCGGACCATCGTGTCCAGCATGTAAAGCTCGAAAGAAGGCTTTTGCAGCGTCTAGTCGGGTTGGATTCTCCTCTTCTTTACCGGCCGCCGTTTGTGACTGCTGCAACTCGTCGAGATCCGACCCTTCTTTTACTTGCTCCTGTTCGTCCATCGCCATAAGTTAAGAGCTCCCAAGTGATATCTCGCAAGACTGGTGTTCAAATCCAGCATTCCGATTTTAGATGTTAGATTCCGGTGTCGCCTTTGCTGGTCTGGGAAAAATGGATCAGACTGAAACGACGTTTCATCCCGCCAGCTTCCCACTTCCTAATTTTAGGTCAGATTCCGAACAAATAGCGTCAGTTCCCTATTTTATGAATTATACGTCTTTAGTCTGCTGTCCACTGAGTAATCGGCGGGTCCGACGGCTTATGCCTTCCACAGAAATTGAGACCCAGCTGAGGCTTTGCCAAAACCAGCCGGCCAATTCATTAACTCGTCGGGAGCCACGCCTGAGCGTGATGATCTTCGATAAAATATCAGCTCAACCGGAGTAACCCTAAATGTACTACAGTCAGACCGCTCGGCTGGCAATTTATGCCGAAGGCGAGTTCGGAAAAGGTCATTCTAAGACAGCCGAAGGGGTAATCAGATACGCTTGCAACCCGGTGGTTGCCGTAATAGACAGCACCCAGACCGGCAAGACGGTCGAGCAAATTACTGGTATCCCTTGCCAGGCCCCAATCGTCGGCTCTGTCGCCGAGGCAATGAAGTTTCAGCCGGAGGCGCTCCTACTGGGTACAGCCTGGGCCGAAGGTCATATGCCGGAAGAATGGAAGCCCGACATTCTCTTTGCGCTGCGCAACGGACTGGACGTTATCAATGGACTTCATGACTTCCTGGCTGACGATCAGGAGATAGCACGCTGCGCCGCCGCATCCAATCGCAAGCTGCTGGATGTTCGGCGACCTCCAGACCAACTACCGGTTGGCTGCGGCAAGGCGATCGAAGTACCGGCATTTATCTGCTTGACAGTCGGCAGCGACGGTTCGGTCGGCAAAATGACGACTTCACTGGAAATAGACAAAGTTGCCAGAAAGCGTGGCTTCAAGTCCAAGTTCGTAGCGACCGGTCAGACCGGCATCATGATCGATGGACGGGGCATTGCAATTGACCGAGTGATTGGCGATTTCATGGCTGGTGCAACCGAACGCCTAGTACTGGAAGTAGCTTATGACAATGATTTCGTCTTTGTCGAAGGACAGGGGTCGCTTATTCATCCTGGCTGGTCTGGAGTCACACTCGGGCTTATGCATGGCGCCTGCCCGCACGCCATGATCTTGTGTCATACCGCAACGCGAACCAGAGTCGGAAAGGACAAACTGCCGTTTGCAATTCCCAAACTCTCTGCGCTCATACCGATTTATGAATCCATGACTGACTTTATTCGCCCGGCAAAGGTTGTCGCAATATCGCTCAATACGCACGGAATGTCGCAAGAGGCAGCCCGCGCTGCAGTTGAGTCCGCCGCCCTTGACACAGGATTACCAGCGACAGACCCGGTTCGGTTTGGAGCTGACTGCTTGTTTGACGCATTATTGGCTATTCGAGGTAGATAAACTTGAGCTCTATTCACATGCATTTTGAGCCGCTGGTTCTGAAAACAGCGCATCCCTTCGGTATCTCATACGGAACATCTGTCGAAACGCGCAACGTGCTGGTGACTGTCCATTTCGGAGAGTATGAAGGGCTTGGGGAAGCGGCGCCGGCCTCCTATCACAATGAAACCGAACAAACAGTCTTCGCCGTGCTTGGTATGTGGGATGACCTCAATTTACTGGGCGACGATCCGTTTGCAATTGCCGAGATCATGAACCGCATCGACCACACTACCGCAGGCAATTGCTCGGCCAAGGCAGCAATTGAAATGGCTCTTCATGACCTGATTGGAAAGATGTGCGAACAGCCAACATTTAAGATGCTCGGGCTGTCCAATCTGACCACCCCGGTCACAGACTTCACTATCGGAATAGACAACCTCGAAATGGTGGAAAAAAAGACGCGGGAGGCCGTCAAGTCCAAGTACAAGATTCTTAAGGTTAAGCAAGGCACCGAGTACGACCGCGAAATTATCGAGCGAGTGCGCAAAATAGCGCCGGATATTCCAATTAGAGTTGACGCAAATGGAGCCTGGACTCCCAAGCAAGCAATTGAGATGGCTTACTTCCTGGCTGAGCAGGGAGTCGAATTTATCGAGCAGCCACTGCCGAAGTATGCGCACGCCGACGACTTCCGGTTTGTACGAGAGCGGTCACCCTTGCCGATATTTGCTGATGAAAGCGTCTGTCGGGCGCACGATGTCGTGCGATTGGCAGGTGCTGTCGATGGTGTCGTGGTCAAGCTCGCCAAGACCGGCGGATTGCTTGAGGCGCTTAAGGTCATTCATACGGCCCGAGCACACTCAATGCAGATTATGTTTGGCTGCATGATCGAATCTTCGATCGGAGTGACTGCAGCCGCGCATCTATCAGGATTGGCTGATCATTTGGATCTCGATGGTGCGTTGCTGTTGGCTGAAGATCCGTACCAAGGGGCCGATTATCAGGACGGTTACTTAAAACTGCCTAACCGGCCTGGACTTGGAGTAATCCCCCGCAGAAGTACGCCGGTAAAGAAGGAAAAGGCGGCGCCAGTAGTCACGAAAGAATAGCGAACGCTCGATGATCCAAGAGACTGTCAAGAGCTCGATCCAACGCGAGCCTCGGTTGCCAGTTGCCTGAAGTCGATTGAACAGTAAGTCTTGCAATGCCAGTTTTTGTTTTGAGAAGAAGCCACCGCTCCTGGATTCTAAAACGATTCCTCCGCAAGTGCCCACTTATTTGATCGTTGGCGCTCTCCCCGACTGCTCAAAATGCGACGCGCTAGCTGCTGTTTCCTAGTCAGGTTGAAAACATTCCGGCACCAACTGCGGTGCTTAATGGTTCGGAGGGTGAAATCTTAATCGGCTGGCCCGACTCGACACTCCAGCGCTTCGGCACCGACTCAGTACACCGTTTCGCTTCGGGTTATGAACGCCTCTTTCACTCTGATGGTACGGGGTGACATATGCTTGAGCCGGCATGACTCACCTCACCTCGCTTATATTGCCGCCCGGACAATTGATACTGGTTGCTTTGCAGTCGAAAAACTGGAGCTCAGCTACAATGCTCTCAGCGAAGCGCAAGATTGCGATTGAACTTGAAAATTCGCCCAAGCTGACAGACTCGCAGTTCTAGAATCAATCCGACACTAACGATCGAGCACTTCAGGTACGAGCACTCGCAGGCGTTCTTCCGCCGCTTCCTTCTGGTCATAGCTTTCATCATAAATGTCTGCTTGGTCTTTGGTCGAACTGCGACTGATAAAGGCAACATATTCCTTGTAGGCCCGCACGGCTTCTTCATATCTCTTAGTGAGCTCGTATGCTCTGGCAAGGTAGTAAAGAATTGACTCATTGTTGGCGTTGACAGTGCCGGGCACTACAGCTGGCATAAATTCGGCCGTCCGGCACTTCTCGAAATCCGCCTTTGCCAGCCAGGGACTGCCGGATTCCAGATGAAGCCGGCCTCGCCTGTAGAGCGCATCGCCAAAATTCGGTGAACAGATAATCGCCTTGTCATAAGACTCGATCGCCTGGTGATCGTCTCTTGCAGCCTCGTATACTTCGCCCTGAAGAAAGTACATTCTGGCCGAATCCGGCTCGAGCGCAAGCAATTTGTTTGCATCGCTCAAGGCATATTCGAGCAAATGAAAGTTGCACAGCAAGTTTGTCCGCACATACAATGCCTTCACGTCGTCCGGATTTTTCTGTAAGGCAGCATTCGCTTGATGCCAGGCCTTGAGTTGTTTGGAGCCGATTTCGCTGCGAGTAGGCAAGGCCGCTACGAGCTCCTTCACCCGCCTGTCTTCCTGGTTGAAAGGCTTGGCAGACAACTTTGCTGCGAGCGGAGGGGACGTTTCAGCGCCAGGCTCTTGATCGCAAAAGTGAAGAAGCACCAAAGCGACAAAGGTGCCAATTGCCAAATATGCGATGGTTGTCTTTTTCACAGAGCTGATTCCCTCTGCCTATTTTACCGACATCTATATACCCGAGCGCATTAATCCGCCTGCTCGGATGCGCGCACCTGCTCGGAAGCGCCACCAGATAAGCTCCTCGGCCTTTATCACCGCCAGTGGTGACGGATCGCCGCCGATGCATTATCGGACGCACTGACGACTCAAGAGATGTTTGAAGCGGGCCGAGAAGTCAGCCCTTATCGCCGGTCTAAGGCATTGGAGGCAGCTTGCTCCGATTCACGCAGGCAGCGCTCTCTGTCTTGCGCAATCAAGCGCTGGCGTGAGGCTGCTAGCGCGTCTTCCGACTCCAGAATCATTTGCTCGAGGTAAGCGTTACTGACGCAACGCTTTCGATTGATCTGGGCTCGCTTCGTCAGCATTTTCGGCAACATGAGAATCGCTCGCAACGTGCCATCCAGCCAAGGTATGATCTGACCACCCCTGACAATCACCACTGCAAAATAGTAAAGCTGCCAGTAGACAATCTGCGGTAAGAATTTAATCAGTAGCTCGACCGGTATGTTCTTTACGATCGTATTCCAATTGTTTTGAGCCGACAGCCGAACAACAAGCGGGTGGTAGCCACTGCCAGTAGTACCACAGCCCAGATGATAGATCACTGCCGTAGGCACGTAATAACATTTGTAGCCCGCGCTTTGAGCTCTCAGTCCGAGATCGACGTCTTCGAGATAGGCAAAGTAATCCTCGTCCAGCAGTCCGATATCCTCGAACAAGCTGCGCCGGTAAAGAGCCGCTCCGCCGCAAGCACCAAGTATGTAACGAGCTTGATCGAATTGACCGCGATCGATCTCCCGATGCCCGATCCTTCCAGGCAAACCACCTCTGCGGTAACCATCACCGGCTCCATCAAGCAAGCTGCGATCGTCATACGCCAACATTTTGCAGCCACAGCTGCCGACTTCCGGGCGTGCTTCCATCGCCGCGACCATCTCCGACAGCCAGTCCGGCTCGGCTACCGTGTCATTATTCATCAAAGCCACGAACTCGCCGGACGACTCCCTGATTCCGCGATTTACAGCCACACTAAATCCGGTATTTCTTTCGAAACAGGCCAACTTTACCCAGGGATAGTTCTGTCTTAAGAATTCGACCGAACCATCCTTCGAACCGTTATCCACCACAATCACTTCGACTGGGCAATAGCTCTGTTTGGAAAGCGAGTCGAGGCAGCCGGCAAGAAATTTCTTGCCGTTCCAGTTGGGTATGACGACGCTGACTAATCCGGTTTGAATCATAAGCTTGAGGTCATTCTACAACGTAAGCTCGTCAGACCGTTTTATCGAGATATAATGAGCTTTCGGCTTGCCTTGGAGAACGCTAATTTTACTCCGCGGCCTCATTCACATGAAAAAAGTACTTTTCGTAACTTTAGAACCGATCTCAAAACGAATGGCCGGACCTGCAATTCGGGCAGTCGAACTGGGCCGGCAGCTCAGTGATGAATTCCAAGTAACAATCTTTTCGCCAGTCGCTTCCGATTTCGAGCTGTCCGGTTACGAAAGCAGCAATCTTAAGCTTGCCTGTGGGCTTTCCAAACGTAAGCTTTATGACTTGGCTCAGAGCTGTGACATTATCTACGTCCAAGCTAATGTATTAAAGGCTTATCCGAAGCTGAGCCGGCTCGACAAGTTTCTCGTAGTTGATCTTTACGATCCGATCTTGCTGTCAGTACTCGCGCAGTATGCCGATGATCCAATCACATCCTCTGCCAGTTACAGGCTGATGCATCATGTCCTGGAAAAACACATGATCGCGGCTGATTTCTGCATTTGTGCATCCGAGCGTCAACGAGACTATTGGATCGGCCGCTTTTGCGCCATAGGCCGGCTTTCTCCGGAGATTTACCGGTTCGATCCCTCCTTTAGAAAAGTATTGGATGTCGTTCCCTTCGGGCTGCCCGACCATCCCGCTACTCGCAACGGAACGGGGCTGAAAGGTCAAGTCCCTGGCATCGGACCAAAAGACAAAGTATTACTTTGGGGCGGCGGCATCTGGGAATGGTTCGACCCTCTTACCGTCATAGAGGCTGTCGCCAAATTATCACCGTCGCACCCTGAATTGAAGCTCTTTTTCATGGGGTGGAAATCTCCGAATCCTCAAGTTCCCCTAATGAAGATGGCTCTAAAGGCCAAATCGCTGGCGCAAAAATTAGATGTGCTGGACAGAAGCGTCGTCTTTCACGAGACTTGGGTTCCTTACGAGCAGAGAGTAAATTACTTACTCGATGCCGATGTAGCAGTATCGGCGCATTTCGATCTACCAGAGACGAGATTCGCCTTCAGAACACGCATGCTCGATTATCTCTGGGCGGGCTTGCCGGTTATCACTACCGGCGGTGACCAACTGGCCGAAACGATTGCCGCCCGCGGCGCTGGAATAGCATTGCCGTACAAGGATATCGACGCCTGGAGCCAAGCCATTTCCAGGCTGCTGGCCGACCCAGCGCTCGCACAGCGATTGCGTGACTCCTCAGCCGATCTTTCACATGAATTTGTCTGGCACAAGGCAGCTGAACCGCTGCGAAGATTCTGCCGAAATCCGCATAAGCTCCCACTATTTTCCAGGCTGCGGATGCCGTCTCTGGTAGAGCGAGCGCGAGCAGTCTATTCTCGCGGGGGACCCGATCTCATCTTGAAGCGATCAAAGAATTTGATCGAAGACATATTAAGAAGGTGAGAGCTGAGTAGCCTTCTTTTGAGCTTCGCGTACCTTTTCAAGGAAATCCTTGGCGGCTTGATTCTGCGGGTTTAGATAAATAGCCTGGCGCAGTTGATCGATCGAGTTATTGTACTGTTGCAACTCAAAGAACAACTCGCCCAGATGGTAATGAACCGAATCGTCATAAGGATTGACCTCAAGAGCCCGACCGAGTTCCTTTAATGCGTCGTTCAAGCGCTTGTCCTGCAAAAAGATCACGCCGAGACTGTCATGCGCTTCGTAGAACTGCGGATCAAGCTCCAACGCCGTCTTGAATTCGCTGATCGCCTGCTGCTTTTCCTTGCGCTCCATGCTGATTACACCGAGTTTGCTGTGCACGGCAGCATTCTTGGGATCAAGTTCAAGACATTTCTTGTAATACTCGACCGCTTTTTCGAAATTGCCGTTCTGTTGAGAGATCAAGCCAATTTGATAAATCGCATTTGCTAACTTCGGTTCTATTTCCAGCACCTTTTGATACTCTGCAATCGCTTCATCGGATTTCTTCAGCTGGGAGTAAACAAAGGCGAGATTGTAATGCGCCTCCATAAAGCCCGGCTTGAGCTTGAGCGCTTCAACATACTGTTTTTCGGCCTGATCGTATTGTTTTAGCTGTTGATGGGTAAATGCTAAATTGTTGTGACCTTCGGCATACGAAGGATCCAGATCGACAGCCTTTTGAAACTCGGGTAGCGCCTTAGCCCATTGGTTTTGCTTTTGATAACAAACGCCAATCCAGTTAAGCACGACAACATTATTAGGATCGAGCCCCAATGAGCTACGGAACTCGGCAACGGCAGGCTCATACTTGCCTTGATTGAATAGGTCGGTCGCCTTGTTCATATGGTCTTCAAAAGTCCCACCGGTTGCCGGTGCCGGCTCCTTGCCCGAGACAGTCTTTTCAGGTTTGGAATCTCCCGGCTTTATTTCATTGCCGGACTCCGCAGCCTTAGTGGCGACCGGCTTGCCTGGATCGGCCGGTCCTGCCTCAGCCAGCATCGCCGACGGCGAAGCCGCAAGGGTAGAAGCGCTGGAGCAGTAAGCGACATTGGTCAGGAACATCAAGCCAAATAACCAGTTGCGCAAGCAAACACCCTCCTGACATCAAACGGCGGACTACAATCTTCGTTCCAATCTTTAGTCATGATAAAACACACTTACTAAAGATAGCTTGCCGGCATCTAAATTTTGGCAGAAGGCAGACATCCGGTTATCCATCCGGCAATTCAAGCAGACCGAGTAAGAACTCTACCGCTCTGACATCGACTGAATTGCCCAACAGACGCCATCGAGCTGGCAAATCAATCGCTGCTGGAAAACTAAAATCGCAACGGAAGCCCAACAAGCGAAGGATCTCCTCGGGAGCGAATCTACGTGCACCGCCATTTGGCAGAGCGAGCAGGGAGCCGCTGGCCTTTCGGCAACGCCAATAGCCGCTGGTGAAGCAGGTCAAGTAAGCATCAGCCCTTGCACCGTCTACAATGTCGAAACCGTGCCCATAGCGCCGCATTGTCTGATCGTCCACAATTAGACAAGAATCAGGCTCGGCATCGAGATATTGAGTCAATGCGTAAGAAGCAGTCGGTGCAGGTTTCATTTCGCCAAGCTTCCAGCCGTTCCTGACCGCCACCACAAAATGGCGAAGACGTCGCATCGGAACGCCAAATTCTGTCGGGCAGAGGTCCCATTCAGCGAACTGATATGCACAATCAGAAAGTACAGCGGTCAAATGTTGATGAACGAACGATCCAACAAAACCGCTAACATTTTCAATCATTACGACAGATGGTAGACATTGAGCAATTCGGTCAATTAGATTCAAGAAGGAGACAGCACGAGGATCATCCTGGTCTTTGCGTTTACCTCGCACGCTAAACGGAGTACAAGGTGGGCTCATCCACCAGATCTCCGCCTCAGGGATTTGATTGCAACCGACCGTATCCAGATTGCGCGCAATCGGCTCCAACCCGTAATTATGATGATAGGTAAGATTTGCCGGCTGGCTTTGATCGAAAGCCGCCACCACCGCGATGTTACAGGAAGCAGCGGCCTGAGCGAACGCACCGATGCCGGAGAAAAACTCGACAGCTCGCACAGAATTAAGGTCAATCGCTGCTGGCAATTTTCGATCTCTCTTGGGCGCGGTGCGGCAACTCACGTTTGGCTTGTGCCGGTCACCGCCGGCGAAGGCACATTGCTATTTTCAGCCGTCCGGCTTGAATCGCCAACCCACCTGTGTCACAGTATTAAGCGACTTGCTCGATCTGCTTTCGCGCCGTGTCCCAACCGGATTAAGATAATGATATGCCCAGATGATGAGCCATCTATGACAGCGATTATTTTCGAGCAATCCGGGGATTCAATAGCCAGGTCATCCAGCTCTGCTCGTTTCGCCGCAGTGATTCCGCCTCACATCGAACAGGCAAGCTGGCTGGATTTTCAAAAATGTACGCAACTTGCGCTGAGCGACTCGGTCAGTCAAGAGCTCGAGCCGCTCAGCAAGAAGCCAACCGAAAGACGTGTCCATGAAACTAGGATTGCGCTCAGGCGCTGGTTTTCGGTCTGGGCAGTGCTCAAGGAAGATGGCTGGTCGTCCAAGAAGATCGACAAGAAAGTTGTCAGCAAACTACGTAAGCTTCTCAAGTCCCTTGGGAAGTTGCGAGATTTAGATGTAAACATCGAGCTGGGGCAAACTTTCGGCTGTCCACAGTCGATATTAGATGAATGGCAGGAAGAGCAACGCCATGTCAGGCGGGGTGTACGCAATCGTATCAGTCATCTCGAGCCGGCCCTCTTGCTGATGAGACTGAGAAATTACTTGAATAAGCGTTATGCAGTGCTGCGAGATAAGAGCACGCAGTCACCGACAAAACCACCTTCTACTTACTACCTGCTCGACCGTTTCGTGTGCGAACAAGAAAGAAGAGTAAAAGAGCTGGAATCTGCGGCCTCTACGCCGGAAGAGTTACACAAGCTTAGATTAGCAATTAAGCGATGGCGCTACTTGTTAACAGAATTCTTTGGACTTACCAACTTGCAACTGGTCAGAGCCCAACAATTGCTCGGGAGGCTCAACGACTATCAAAGAATCGAGCAACTGCTGGTTGAGCGCCAACTGCCGGAGCTCGCCGCTGTAATAGAGAAGATAAAGACTGAGCGCGCAATACTTATCACCGAATTTGCCGCCGTCCGTGAGAATCTTCCTTATGGTCTGCGCCCGATGGTCATAAGCAGAGAAATACTCGCTCCTGTCAACACACAGCAGCCGAGTTAAGTAATTTTGAATGTGCCGGAATTACCGGCATTTCAGCCATAAAATTGATGGAGCTGCACTTCTCTGGCAGCACAATATCTGGTGGGTCCCCAGGATTGCCGGTGCCGGCAGGGGATAGCCAGCTTTCTGTAAGCTGCCGGCTGCATGCTGAGAAGATGAGGAAGTAGATGACAATCAAGAAAAAAGTGACGATATTGGGATCCGGATCCGCCGGTCTTACAGCTGCCATTTACGCAGCGCGAGCAGACCTGGAGCCGCTCGTCATTCAAGGCCTACAAGCCGGCGGACAACTGACAATTACTACAGATGTTGAGAACTTTCCGGGCTTTCCGCAAGGGATCCAAGGTCCCGAGCTGATGGAAGAGATGCACAAGCAAGCCGAACGGTTCGGTACTCAGTTCATCTACGACAATGCCGAAGCAGTCGACCTTTCCCGCCGCCCGTTTGTCATCAAGACGAGTTCCGACGAGATTCACACAGACACCTTACTGATCTGTACGGGCGCCTCGGCTAAATTGCTTGGCTTGGAATCGGAAAACAAGTTGATGGGACATGGCGTATCAGCTTGCGCCACTTGCGACGGCTTCTTCTTCAAGGACAAGGTAGTCTTCGTGGTCGGTGGTGGCGACACCGCAATGGAAGAAGCGATGTTCTTAACTCGTTTCGCTTCTTCGGTCACATTGATTCACCGCCGTGACTCATTTAGGGCCTCCAAAATCATGTCCGACCGGGCCAAGGAAAACCCCAAAATCAAGTGGTTGTTGAATGCTGTAATCGAGGAGATACTGGATATCAGCAAGGGACACGTAACCGGCATCAAGGTGCGCGATTTGAAGACCAATTCGCTGACCGAAATGGAGGCCGACGGGGTCTTCGTAGCAATCGGCCATAAGCCGAATACAGAGCTATTCACCGGGCAATTGGATCTGGACGAATCCGGCTATCTGGTAACAGAGGGAGTAAAGACAAAGATCCCCGGTGTGTATGCCGCCGGTGATGTTCAAGATCCTCTCTACAGGCAGGCGGTGACCGCAGCCGGCACGGGCTGTATGGCCGCGCTCGAGGCGCAATGGTTCCTTGAAGCGCAGGAAGCTGCTGAAAAAGATGCAAAAAAAAAACAGACAGCTGAGACCGCCGGAAAGACCAAGAACTAGAACTAATCTCGGTTTAACATCCGGACAACTATGAAAGTAAGTACCGCTAACCCGGCTCAGGACCAGCGCCTGCCGGTGCTCGCAGCTCATGCCCCGCTGGAAGATTGGAAAAGGCTCTTGCGAGATTTTGCCGGCTCGCATCGCTGCTCTTCGCATCTCTTCTTTGGGCGATTGAGCGCCTGCGAGCCGACCGGTCCAAGGATTGCCGGACTGCTAAGAAATTATGACGCGCATGCTTCCGTTCTGCGCAGACTTTTATTGAAGGCAGTTTGCCTGATGCCGGAAGAAGCCTGCTGCTATATTCTGGAAAATGTCCGAAACGAGTACGGCAATGGCAATCCTGACCATCGCCATCAGCTGCAATTACTGGATCTGGCTCACCAGGCCGGAATTAGCGACGAGCAGTTCAAGTCCGAACCCATTCTGGCCGGCGTAAAAGCTTTCATAAAGGCGGTCTCTCCGCTTTACTATCCGCGTGCATCGAAAGCTTACAACCGGAAAGCTGCCATCGCTGCTGGTGCCATCACCGCCACCGAATTGCTGGCCATCAAGGAGTTCGTTCATATGCAGCACCTGTTCGCAAAGCTCGGTCTGGGAAATCACATCTGGTTTCATCATATCGAGGTGGAAGCGGAACACTCGGATGAATCACTGGCCCTGGCACTTCATTTCATCTCTCGGTACAGCGCCGGCGACGACGTTATGTTCGGATTGAACGCTGTGCTGGACGCCAACTGCTTGCTCTACGACGGGCTGCTAGAGTCGCTGTCATAGAAGTGTCGATGCCGCGCATCGCCCCCTCTATGACCCAGCATCGAGACTTCAGCACTACAGCGTCGCTGCTTCCATTGCAATCTGACCACACCCTGGGGGCGCGGGCATCTTGCCTGCACTGGTTATCGCTTTCTGCAAATCAAGTAGAAGCACAAAATACAGCAAAAATGCGAGCGGGGCGCCCGCTCCTAGGGTAATCACGTTTGCAGTCGGGTAGCTAGACGGCAATCGAGCCGAATCTAGACAACGAAAATAACTCAATTGCCGTTTCAACTTTCTGCCGAGTGACTAGATCGGCAAGTAGTTTGCCGACCAGGACGGAAAACTTGAAGCCGTGTCCGGAGAATCCGCAAGCGATAGCAACATGCGGGCAGCCCGGCAAGGTATCGATTACAAAGTGACGATCCGGAGTATTCGTATATAGACAGGTCATTGCCTGGATTGGCGGTCCGAAACCAGCAGGCAGGAACTCCCGAAGATAGCCCCCGAGCGTATCTAAAATATGGGACGGCACCTCGAAAGTTCGACTTTCTGCTGTCGTGACCGGACCAGCGTGATGCTGAGCCACCTTAATGCCATCGGGCCCGAAGATTGGAAATCCGTAAAATGAGAGATCCGGTCCATGCGCTGTCTCGCCGTAGAAGGCAAAGATTGGGAATCTGCCGACTCTGAACGAATCAAGACTTTCCGGCTTGAAAAATGCATAAGACTCTTGAGTAACCGTAAGCGGCACAGCAAGCCCAATCTGCGCAAGCAGACTACCGGCCCAGGGACCGGCGGCAACGATAAGCTTCTTGCTTCGGTACCGGCCTGAATGAGCTTCGACCGTGATGCCGGCATCCTGAACAGAGATTGCCTCAACGCGCGTGTTCTCCTTAATCTCGGCACCATACTTGCCAGCCATTCTAACGAGCAACGGAACACATTGCTGCGGGCTCAAGATGCCGGCATCAGACTGCCACACCCCGAAGTAATCTGCGGGAAGCTCAAATTGCGGAAAGCGGGCACCGATATCAGCTCGACTCCAGATCTCATAGTCGACTCCGCTGGTCTGCATACTTTCGATACAAGCGTCCATGCCGCTATGACCGGGCAGACTCAAATCAAGCATGCCGGTCTTCGTCAAGACCGGCTCTCCGGCGTCCGCTTCCAGCTCGGCCCACAACTCATAGGCCGAGCGCGCCATCGAGATGTAGAGCGGATGATCGTATGAAAGTCTGATTATCCGGCTTTCTCCATGGGAGGCTCCGCGGCAATGCCCGATATCAAACTGCTCCAGAATTAAGACCGATACACCGGCGCTAGCGAGTCTATAGGCAGCCGCGCTGCCCATACCGCCTGCGCCCAACACGATCACTTCAAAATCGACCGGCATAGATTAACCAGAACGAAACAACCAGGAAAGACGATTTTAACAAGTTTCTAAATCGCTCTCAAATCAGTGTGAGCGAATCAACTGAAAGCACCCGCACTATAATATTCGAGATGAACGGACCGCTTCACATTGCAATGATCGTTCGCTCGTTTTCGGTTTCGGGCGGGCTGGAGCTTTATGTCCACAAAGTGGTCGAAGGGTTGCTGGAGCGCGGAGTCAAAGTAACCGTCATTTGCGAAGAACAAAAGACGTCGCTTCGTGCGGCCAATCTATCGGTAGTGCACATCCCGGCTCCGGATAGACGTCTTTCGAAAGGGCGGAGGCTAAAGCATCAATTTGAAGCGGCAACCGAAGCGAAAGCCAAGTTTGGTCCTTTCGATCTCATTCACACTCAACACTTTCCGGTTGACGGAGCCGACGTAGTAACCTTTCACAACCACTCGGTGCCTCATCTGTCAAAAGTTGGAACTGCCTGGGAAAACTTGCTGAACAAGACGAAAGAGCTTCTTGTGCCCGCCTATAAGGCTCGCCACCATTATGACCGCATTCTTTGCCGCGGAGCTCGCAGCCTAGTCTTCCCTTCCCAAGTCTGCCGCAATGATTTTTGCGCGGTCATGAAGCCATTTTGCAATCTGGAGCAGACACCATATGTAGTGGCGCATCCGGGCGCCGATCTAGCGGTGGAAGACAACCGCGATCAGAAGCTTGCATCAGCAGATCACACCGGCCCGTTCAGATTCCTTTTCGTCGGCAGAGGCTACCGCCGAAAAGGATTAGATACAGTACTCAAGGCTTGTTCAATTCTGCGCCGCAAGGGCCAGCCCTTCGCACTTCAGATCGCCGGTCTGTCCAGCAAGCCGATCGACACGCTGAGATTGAGCGCACTTGGCATAAACGCGGATGTCGAATATCTCGGTTTTCGCAACGACATGGATAAGATTTATCAGCAATCATCAGCATTTGTAATGGCATCTCGCCACGACGTTTTCGGGATGGCGCCTCTCCAGGCGATGCATTGGGGATTGCCTGCGATCGTCAGCCGTTGCATGGGAGTCGCCGAACTGCTTACGCACAAAGAGAATGCGCTCATTCTGGAAGATCATCTTGATGCCGCGAAACTGTCTGAATTGATGCAGGAAATGATAACGGACAAGGCATTGTATAGCCGGCTGCGCTCGCATGTTAAGTCCGTCGCAGAGCGCACGACTTGGAGCAATTGTACGGAGGCAACTCTTGATGCTTATCGCTTGGCTCTTGCAGCGGGCTTGCGAGCCGACTCGAATTCAAAAGCTGCAACGAAGTGAGATGAACGCGGCATTCGCGCGACTGGCAGAGTGAACAGGTACCACAGGGACTGACAATGGCGAAACAAAAGACTAAGGAAAAACCAGCCGTATTGTCTGGACACTTCACCCCGCTTACGGTTAGGAGCGAGCACGGCAAATCCTTGCGAGCAGACGCTCCGCGCGAATCTCATGCCCGCTGGTCAGCGGCCGGCATCGATCGCGATGCAATTGCCGTGCTAGAGGAATCAAATTCCGGACGAATGGCCGAGCTTGTTCCCATTCGCTACGGGCGAATGTTGAGTTCGCCGTTTGCTTTCTTTCGAGGCTCAGCAGCCCTGATGGCGGCAGATCTATCAAAAACACCAAACAGCGGCATATTCGTGCAATCTTGTGGTGACTGCCACTTGCTCAATTTTGGCGCGTTCGCCACACCCGAGCGCAATCTGATCGTAGACATAAGCGATTTCGATGAAACAGCCCCGGCACCGTGGGAATGGGATCTTAAAAGGCTGGCCACGAGCTTCATTCTGGCCTGCCGAAGTAACGGCTTCAAAGAACCTGTGGCAAGAAAGTCCGCCGAAGCAGTCTGCCGTTCTTACCGAACCTCGATGAGCCAGTTTGCTGAAATGCCGTCTCTTCAGGTTTGGTACTCAAAGCTCGACTTGGACACTTTTGTTGCCGGCATTCACGACAAGAAGTTTCGCGAAGAGGCGATGGCATTCGTCGCTAAACGGAAGCAACGCTCATTGATTGATTACTATCTGCCGAAACTGACCGAGGAAAAGGCAGACCGCCGCGTTTTCAAGGAAGATCCGCCGCTTATCTATCACACCGCAAAGCAACGCGATCCTGCTTATTTGGATTCGATCAAAGAAGTCTTCCAAAATTATCGAGAAACTCTCAACGAAGACAGACGTGTCTTGCTTGATCGCTACAAGCTGATGGACGCTGCTTTGAAGATTGTCGGCATTGGCAGCGTAGGCACTCGCTGTGGTGTGCTGCTCCTGATGGCTTCAGACAACGATCCGCTCATTCTGCAGATCAAGGAAGCAAGATCATCGGTGCTTGCGCCCTACACGCGCACGAGCTCCTACAATCACCACGGTCGCCGAGTCGTAGCCGGGCAACGCTTAATGCAGGCACACAGCGACATATTTCTCGGTTGGACCACCGGACTGAAGGGTTACCACTTCTACTTGCGTCAGTTGACAGACATGAAGATGTCTCCGATGCCTGAACTCTGGAGCACCGAACGCTCAATTGAAGTGGCAGAAGCATTCGGTTGGGTGCTGGCTCGCGCGCACGCTCGTTCGGGAGATGCCGCTGTGCTGGCCGGCTATATGGGATCTAACGATACTTTCGATAAAGCAATTGCTACCTTTGCAGCTGCTTATGCCGACCAAACCGAGACCGATCACAAAACCCTGGTCGAAGCCGTTAAACACGGTCGCCTACAAGCATACATCGAGTCCTGACAGATCTATTGAAAACCCTGACACGCCGCCAGCCTGCCGCACCGAAGCGACTGCTCGCCAACAGCTCCAGGTAAAGCAAGGCAGAAGCCAAGCTACTAGAATAGACTGGTCGCCGGCAATGAGGACCGACAGGGAGGTTGGTTTTGACTACCGCCAAAGAAACTAAAACGTCACGGACGAGACCCAGCAAAGCAAATCGGTTGATCGCCGAAACCAGCCCTTATCTACTGCAGCATGCCTACAATCCGGTTGACTGGCACGCCTGGGGACCAGAAGCGCTCCAGAAATCGAAGAGAAACGACAAGCCGATTCTTTTATCGATTGGTTATTCGGCTTGCCACTGGTGCCACGTCATGGAGAAGGAATCTTTCGAAAGTAAAGAGATAGCCGAATTCATGAACGAGCATTTTGTACCGGTGAAAGTCGACCGCGAAGAGCGCCCCGATCTCGACGAAATCTATATGAAGTCGGTTCAATTGATGACCGGTCACGGCGGCTGGCCGATGACCGTATTTCTGACTCCCGATCTCAAACCATTTTTCGGCGGCACGTACTTTCCGCCGGAGGACAGACATGGACTGCCCGGTTTCAAGCGGCTTCTGACAGTGCTTGCCCAAACCTGGAGGGAGCAGCGTGAAAAATTGAATGCGAGCGCCGATGAGCTGACCAATTACATGACGCTTATCAACGAGCTCGAGCCTTCAGACAACTTACCGGATTACCAAGTGATCGAGAGCTGCTTGGGTAGAATGGCTAAAGCGTTCGATCCTAATTACGGCGGGTTCGGTAGCGCACCGAAATTCCCTCAAACATTTACCCTTTCGCTTGCAATGCGCTATGCCGCGCCTGGTTCGCAGGCAGACGAGCAAGGACGAGAAACTTGCTTGCAAATGATCAAGACGACTCTCGACAGAATGGCATACGGTGGCATGCACGATCAAATCGGCGGTGGATTTGCTCGCTATTCAGTCGATCGCTACTGGCGCGTGCCGCATTTTGAGAAGATGCTGTACGACAATGCCACGCTCTCGAAGGCTTATCTCGAAGGCTTTCAGTTGATCGGGCGAAAGTATTGGCTGGATGTAGCAAAAGACACCCTCGATTTTGTTGTTCGCGAGCTGCGCACCGATGAAGGTGCGTTCTATTCCAGCCTCGATGCGGACTCGGAAGGCGAGGAGGGAAAGTTCTACGCCTGGAGACCAGAAGAAATAATCGAACTACTGGGAGAAGATGACGGTCGCTGGCTGAATGAGGTGTACAGCGTCTCCAAAATCGGAAGTTTCGAGCACGGCACCAGCGTTCTAATGCTTTCAGGCTCGCCGGAATCGCTGGCACAAAAGTATGAGTTGACGGAAGACTCTCTCTGGGGAAGGCTTCATCCGCTCAGACAAAAACTTCTAACCGCGCGTGAGGGACGGGTACGACCCGGCCGAGACGAAAAGGTTTTGACGAGCTGGAACAGCCTGATGATCTCCAGTTTTGTTGATGGTTATCGAGTTCTGAAAGACGAGAGATACTTGAAGGTGTCCTCGGATGCCGCTCATTTCATCCTCAATCAACTGTGTGTAAAAGGCAGACTGCTTCGAACATGGGGTAAAGGGAAAGCCAAGCTCAATGGTTACCTCGACGATTACTCTTACTTCTTGCAAGCGTTGTTGGACCTGGCCTCTGTCGACTTCAATCCGCTCTGGCTGACCAAAGCCAAAGAGCTGGGCGATACGATGATCAAACACTTCTGGGACAAGGAAGGTAGTGGATTCTTCTATACAAGTGATGACCACGAAGTCTTGATCAACCGGACAAAGAGCTTTTATGACGGCTCCACTCCGTCTGCAACCTCTGTTGCCACCGACTGCTTGCTTAGACTGGCCGAGATTACCGGAGACGACTCATACCGCAGCAAAGCTGAGCTGGTGTTTAAACTTTACGCGCAGCATGCTGAGAAAGCTCCGGATCAATTTGCCAATCTGTTGTGTTCGCTCGACAGATTCTTGTCGCCCAAAATGGAGATTGTCCTTGCCGCAAGCTCTGAAAAGAAGGATTGGAAAGATCTGGTGCACCTTGTTCACAGACATTATCTTCCCAATGCAATCATTGTTGCAAGAGATGCCGTCAATGAGCCGGCCAAGTCCAAAGAAAGGAAGAAAGCAAGCAAGTCCGCCGGTTGGCTCTCCGAAAGTCCGCTCCTGAAAGGACGAACGATGGTCGATCAGAAACCGACGGTTTACATTTGCAGTAACTATACTTGCGAGAAACCACTGACTGACACCGCCGCTATTGCGATGCGATTAAAAATGCTCTCCGGACAATAATTTGGATTGCCGACAGACTGCCGGACTGGTCAGAATGCCGGGCGACCTCGTTCTAACCATTCCTTCAACGAAGGCGGCTCTTTGCTTTCGCCGCCGCTTGTCGAATGGCCGGCAGCTTGATGGGAGTTTGATAGCGAGCTGCTGAAATAATCAGCAAGCAGCTTATTGTATTGCGCCACATCGGCATCGCTAAATCGCACTTTTGTCTTGCCAGCATTGGCCGGGACAGGCGCCGCATGCCCGGATTGCACCGCTTCGGCAGGATGATCTGCATTGGTGACCGGACCGGCATCGCCTACGTCCGGACGGTCGTCCGCATCTGCACTCCGTTCACTTTGCGCAATCGGTCTGGATTGCTTTCTCTCCTCAATAGACTGGTCTCGGCAGGCGACTTGGCGTGCAACCGCCGGTGGTGAAGCATCATTCGAGGTGTCCGCAGATCGTACCGGTTGAACACACTTCTTTTCGAGTAGAGCCGGCTCATTCTCCTGCTCAAAGACGAGTTGCGTCTCCCGTTGCCCGTACTCTTGCAACTTCTGGCGTGCTTGCGCATAACTGGCGAAATCGGGCGTTATTCTCAGCAGGTCGGCCATTGCCAACCGAATATTACCGTTGCCTTCAAACACCGCAGATCGCTTAAGCAACGAAACGTTCAGCAGATTCCGCTCATCGGACTTCAAATTGCCGGACTTAGCTGCAGAGAGACGGTCCAGCAGATTAATCGCCTGGTCGATATGATTTGTAGCTGCCGCAGACTGAGCTTGCGCCATGGTGCCGTCAGTCGAACGCAAGCGGTCATTGTCCATCAACCACAAAACGGTAAGGGCGAAAAATGCCAGCACCAGAAGTCCGGGTGACAGATCGACAATCGTTCGCGACAGCGGCTGCTCCTTGTAGGCATCGACTGTTTCTGGACGGAAGCTTCGTCGCAATAAAGGAGATTCAAGCAACGGCAGCCGGGCAGAGCTAGATGGCAATTGCTCACCGCTGTCTGCTGGTGCGTCCGATCCTATTTTGCTGATTGTCTTGACGGTGGTCGTATAGACGCCCATATCCGACATCAAGCTGCCGCATGAATCGCAATGCACGCTTGTGCTCTCCGGTTGCGCACCGCAATTCAGGCAAGTCAAAGCCGCCTCCGGAGCCAAGTCTAAGCTAGGCGGCGGCGGATTGCTCTCCCGCAACGGCGACCCGCAATCCTGGCAAAAGTTATCATCCGAAAGGATTTCGGAATTACATCTATTACATATACCAATGCCCATCGCCCTATCCTCGCTCCGCCGCGACACAGAGACACAGGATTCCACACAGCCGAGTATACTCCAGCGCAGGCCAGTTTTAAACAGAAAAAAACACCGGACTCAAGCAAACATCCAAGCTTCAACCGCCAGTCTGAGCCGGTATCGCCCCTGGCATCCGGCGTTTGCCAAGCTCCCATTTTCCAGATAACGCTTATAATATGGTCCGTACTATCAGAGGTTCTTTTGTCCATGCGTACCCAAGCTGATAAGGCCGAGCTAATCCAGTCGATGCAGGCCTATTACATACCATCGTCACTGTTTATTGCCACGCTCATAACCTCCGCCGGTATATTTTTGCTATACAGCGGCTATTCGCTCGGCTTTCTCTTTGTCGGCATCG
>CAZSNX010000002.1:35382-37565 GCA_964607945.1 uncultured Candidatus Obscuribacterales bacterium | reverse complement strand
ATTGCTGCGTCCTCATTAAGTTGAAAGAAGTTCTGGAGTGAAAGTTTCCGGCGTTACACCCTGGGAAAGCAAATGGCAAGCCCAGCGCGCGTCACCGTTACAAAGTTCCAGCAGTTTGGCACGCATCGGCTGATCGTTGTTTGGTTCGGTCGTGGCGACCCAATACATGAATCGCGGGACGACGAGTTTGACTACACCGCGAGACATCTTGTGATAGATCAAGAACGCCTCGGAGTATTCTCTGTTTTTTCTGGTCAAATGTCCGATCGACGACATTTCTTGCGGAGTCAGCCCGCAGGCATCACGAATCAATTCGAAGTTGCTGGGATCGTTACCGAGAATAATCTTGATTGCACTGTTAGTTGCAAGGTTGCGAGCTCTGTCGTCACGAAGCAAATCGTTCAATTCCTGAGAAATTCCGATGAACAAAAGGCCAAGGTGGCGGCTGGTGCGCGAGGCATCTTCAACCAAAGTCTTGCCGCCTTCATAACGAAGCAGCCTCCACAACTCGTCTATGCAGAACACGAAGCGCGCCGGCTTACCTAGTTTCATTTGATCGATTTTGTGTTGGGCCGCTCTGCGCAGCACGAAGTCCGAGACGAATAGTGTCACCACAGCTTCGAGAGTTTTGTCGTGAGCCAGCTCGGATGTGTCGAACACCATCAATTGCGAATCCATTGGAATCGATGTTTGACCGTCAAAGAGCTTGCCGAAAATTGCCCCCTTGCAATAGAGGCTAAGGCGATTCGCCAGGTCTTCGCAGATTTCGGCTCGGCGTTGACCGTTTTCCTTTTTGGATTCGGCTCTCAACCATTCCACCAGATCGGATTCAATCGGCAATCTACTTTCAGCTGCACAGATTCTATAAACCTGCTGAATGCCCTGCATCAAGACAGGCTTTTCATCCTTTGTGAGAGCTTGCTCTCCTCTTTCGCCCAGCATTACCGAGTGAAAGTTAAGCAGCTTGATGATGTGAGATTCCGGTGGATTAGCCGGGTCGATTGCCTTGCCGTCCTTATCGGCCACCGGCAGATCGTACAGATTAATGCAGACCGATCCATCCGGTCCCAGCCTGATATAGCTGGCATCATCATAAACTTCGGCGAGCATCTTATAGCTGCCGGAGCGGTCAATGATGATTGATTTGGCTCCTGCCAGCGTCTTCAGCTGGAGAATCTGCTGTGCCACCATCGATTTACCTTCACCAGGTTGACCGAAGACAATGCACAAGGCGTTAGGCAACTTTTCGTCGTATGGATTGAGGAAGACCGGCTCTAAAGTCTCCTTGGAGAATCCCAGCCAGTCACCGAAATCGGAGCCCAGCTGCGCATGAACAAACGGGAATGAATTGCGAACTGTCGGAGTTCTTACCGCCTTGCCTCGCCGCACGACATCGACTCCCAGACCGGGAATGCTGCCTACATAGAGCGACTTCTGTTCGTTATAACCAATCACGAAGCGGGCACCGCGGCATTGCGGAGCAGCTGTGCGCACCATTTCCGTGCAGCGATTGAGCTCTTCGAGACTGTCGGCATTGAGCGTGAAATAAACCGCGTAGTTGAAAACTTCAATGTTGGTCGTGTACAGTTCGGAACCGACACTGGCCGCTTCTTGAGCTTTCTCGGCTTCTTCCTGATTAGGCGCCGAGCGCGGGCCCATAATGCCTTGATAGGTATTGGCAGTAGCTTGTGCCTGCTTGCGTTGCAAGTTTTTGCGGAACAGATCCTTGTCGAGCTTGTGCGCATAGATATTCATGCGCCATTCGCAGTTCAAGCGCAAAAGCGGTGACAGCCAAAGCGGACCGGTGCGCTCGGGCAACCGGTTCATGTAGAGAGTTCTCGTAAACTTGCCGATTTTCTCACCGGTGTCCACATCCATTTCACTGAAATCGGAGATCACCAGGTGATCCGGCGCACTGAAGTCATAATGAGAATCAGTCAGCTGTTGACGAATGCTTGCCGGCTCGATATCCGGAAAGACACGGCGAACGCTGGCAGGCATCGGAGCCTGAATCGGACGAACCGGTACCGGCAATTTGTCAGCGGGGCCCTGCCCCAGCTTGGGATTGAGTTCGCGATAGAGCATCTGGAAATACTCAACCGCTGAAATTGAACGAGCAGTCATGCCGCAATTAGCCAGCTGAGAGACATGCCCTTGAGCTCGCTGCACCAGAGTGTTGACGT
>CAZSNX010000002.1:0-35372 GCA_964607945.1 uncultured Candidatus Obscuribacterales bacterium | reverse complement strand
GCCCGACCGTCTGACGTGCGGCTTGATTTGTGAAGACATCTTGAATGTGGCTGAGCGTGCTTTCGAGCCATCCTTGCTTGGCTGGCTTTTCGCGCGGGGGGCGATAGCAGAAAGTGACGTAGAACTTGAGCTCTGGAATGAAGTTCTTGGAGAGAAGAAATGCTTTATCGTTTTCAACAGAGCGTGCGACGTATTTGAGAAACTCATCATCAATTACCTCTACCGGATGGCGTGCGAAATATTCTCTCTTGCTTATGTTGTGACAGACGATCGTGAGCTGAACGGATGTGTCGATCGAATTGAGAAAGCCGGTAAAGTGGTTCATCAAGGAGACCAACCGTACTTCATCGAAACCGCTCACGTGAACGCCGTCGACTTCAAAACAGCAACGATAGCTTCCGTCTTTAAGGACGATCACCCCCAGACCTGAATTGTCATCCTGGAAGAGGTCCCAGATCGGGATTAATCCGGCGGCAGAGCCGTGCGGTCTTGGCACCGCCATTGCCGGCAGCTTGGATATGCCGACACTGTCGGCGGAGTCAATCTTCGTCCGGCGCATGAAGCCTAGAAGGTTGCTCTCTTTAGCACGTTGTCTTGAAATTGAAGCTACCATTGTGTTTACTCGCTGAAGTCAACTAGCTCTTCGTCAAGAAGAAAACGATTCGGATTTGGATCCGGTCCCGGAATATAGACTTTCGATGAAAGAAAGAAATTCAGTACATTTTCCCAATGTGCTGCCGAGTTGTTTAGGGTGAATAGTGCATAAATAGGACCAATCATTCCGATCAGGATAGCAATGTCCAACCGGAGATCGTGTCCGGCGAACGGAACGGGGTTGAGCCAAGAATAAAGTTGCGTCGATACGATCAAGCTGGCCAGGATTGCTATCAGCTGGTCGTAACGCAATCCGAACAGCTTTGGTTGATCTTCAAGATTAAGCGGTGTGATATCTTCCATCTCTCCGGCTACTCCTCAGCAACCAAACTTTCTTGCTGCTTCACTCTCGGACAGAAAAGGAGCTCCACCAGATGCGGTGGCAGCGCCGCCGGCTTGGCATCGCCGGATATCGCCTGCACCTTCTGGCGTTCCACTAATTCTTTCGGCAACATTGACTCTGGTCCGACCAGATTTAACTGATTTACCGCACCTTTGAACTCTCCCGACTGCCGGCAGACTTCACCCATGACATAGTGATAGTAGCTACGATTGCCATTCCATTCGACATCTCTCAAAGCTTTCTCGAGTTCGGCTCCGGCCAGCTCCAGCCAGCGCTCGTGAGGCTGTCCGGCCTCGCGCGCACACCAGCATCCGTTCAACGCCAACAGTGCCAGGTCCAAGCTGTGAGCACCGTTTTGTCTGCCGGTCAAAACGGCATGAGCAAACTTCTTAGGACTGTCGATAATCGGTGTGGGAGGAACCAGACCGGGCTTAAATAGATGTGGTCTGAATGCGGTAATCCACCAGGTATAGCTGCAAGCCGGACACATCGCCACCAGCGCAGCTCGAATCGCCGCATCAGGCAACACCCTGTGCAGGTCAGCCTCGATCAAAGTTTCGGGCGTGACATTCGGCATCGTTACCAGCGCCGGGGTGGCAAAGATTGAATTGCAGGCCGGACAGACCACTGATGTAGGTTGAACGCTAAACTCTTTGATGACTTGCATAATGGGTTCCTGCCAGTCCGTGAGTGGCTTCCAATTCACGTGTCCATAGTGTATGGCCGGCATCTTCCGCGGTGAATCGGGGGAAATCCCACGGTCATGGGGGAATGCCCATCGCTAATAGGCGTTTCAGGCAAATTAGTGGGGGAAATACGTAGTCGGGAAGCAAGAATTAATCAACGCATCGCAACACTGCGTGAGGGATAGCCTCATCTGCGCCAACTAACTCTGATTGGCTCACTTATAAATTTGAAGACTCGATTATTGGTTGACTCGATCTTTTCGCCCGCGTGGGGACGGCGGAGCGGAGTTCATGGTCGGATCATTGTAAGCTCGTTGTCTCCAGCTGGCAACAGCTCGCGGAGAGGGGTCAATATTTTGACCGCGGAAGCGTCGAGCGACCTCCACTTCGGCGCGGTGAATCTGACCGGGGTTGTAACCGGAGCTCAACATATCATTTATTGTATGGACCGACTCGACATCCAATTCGCCCGGCGGCAGGCAATCCACCGCCACTGAAACCGCATGCATCATGTGCGGATGGTTATCGTAGAAATGATGAGCGAGATCGGCAACCCGACTGTCGCGTATCTGCTTGTCGTTCATGCCGGCGTCATACATGCGCACCACCACCTGACTGGCTCGCTCGATCAAATTGGCATTTTGTGCCGGCGGCATATCAAATCTACCAACACTTACACCAGACGAGCCTCCGCCTGAGGCGACATGAATTTCCTGCACCGGTGAACTGTAATCTCCGGGCGACCCGCCAAGCGGGCGAACTTCGATATCAGTTACACCGGCTGCACTATGCCCGCCGTCGATAAAGTTGCCATCGATTGCCGGAGGTGGGGGTGGAGCTGAGCCGCCGCCTTCATCATAAAGGACACGAACAGTTGAACTGCCGCCGGCGCTCCTCGGTCGCGCACTGGTCACCACATTCATCGTGCTGCGCAAGCTCTTGTACACATCTTCAGCGCTGCCGGAGCCAGGCAGCCGGGAGAGATTGGCCACTGTCTGCACCATCGGCACCGACAGCCCTTCCACACCAGCTTCCAGATAGATAGCATTGGCTGCCGAGACTTCATGAGGGCTCAAGTGCTGCACCAGGCCCAGCACCGCCGAGTCGATGATTGTAGAATCAGCCCCGGGAAACTGCGCTTCGGCCAACTGAGTGGCGTAAGCAGCCACAGCCGGGATGGCCGTCTTTCGCTGCCAGGCAGGCAGTTTCAAAACATGCGTATTGCCGGCTGCGGCACGATTCCGCTCATCTATCTTCATGCCGCCTTGCAGGATCGAGTCGGTGGCAGCGATGTAGGTAGGATTCCAGGGCGATGCCGCAATCGAGGCATCGGTCATCATGTGGACACCCCAGGTGTCGTCCTTGCTCGTCCATTCACCGAAACGAGTGCGCAAATATTGTGTGTAAGCATTGCCTTCCTGGCCGCTGACATAAGCTTCTGAGCCGGTGGCAGCTTGTTCGAACATCGCCCGATTGAACCGTTGTTTGGCCAAGGCAGTTTCCCGGAAGCTGCCGCCGTTGTAACCGATCCAACCGGCTGCTATCCGCTCGGACAGCCCGCCCGGTCTTCCCAATCGCTCAGGCTCCAGCACACCGGAGTCAATCGCCGCATTTCTGGCGGCATCATGCGCTTCGGCATCATCTTTCATGAGTTCAGTGAAGCCACCGGCCAGCACCAGATGCGCCACCTCCTCCGGTGTCGCGCCTTTGCGCGCTCGCATATGCCGGAGATTGCCCTTGCCGTCACCGACAAGCTTGTTTTTTCCATCGGTGGAATAGCCGATACTGTTGCCGTTGTACGTGCGAGCGTTTACCGCCGCTATCTTTCCTTGGACGAACTTGTAATAAGCTTGATTGAGCTGTTCTGCGGCATTGAATGTGGCTTTCTTTTCAGGCTGATTCGAGCCGGGCAGACTGTCAAGCCCCGCTGAAATGAAATCTTGTCCTTGCACGTCGTCGGGAACACCGGTTGTAGTGGGATCAACCATTCCGCGCTGAACACCAGCCGGCGAGAGCGTCCGTCCCAGTCCGGCCCGAACTCCGGTAAGCGCGCCGGCCGCGGCAAAGTTTGCGGTTCCCGGCGCTGAACCGCCGGTGACTATACCCTGCTTCTGTTGCTGGAGAGCAGCAGCATATTTAGAGGCCTTTTGCAGTCTTTCCATCTCCTGACGCTTCTGACGCTGCTCTTCAGTTTCCGGCTGACCGGCAGGAGTCAACGCCGGATTTGCCCCAACGCCACCAAGCGAGCCTCTTCTTTGCGGCACGCCAGTCATTTGCCCACCGGCTGCAAATCCGGCACCAGTTTGACCGGCTACCGGTTGAGCGGCACCATTTTGAGTGTTGATTGCAGTGCCGGTATTGATTCCAGCTCCGGAGCTACCGATGGCGCCGGCCGCGCCCGGACCACCCAGTGAGCCGGCGGTGCCGGCAGCTCCCATCGGTTTGGCGGCAGAAGCCGTTCTGTACTGAGCCAATAAGTTCGGGTCTGCAGCATTTGTAGGCAACCGGTTCAGATCGGCCGCCTTTGAAACGAGCGGATACTGCGCCGGCCACTCCGCCACTTGTTTGGTGAAGCGATTCATCGCCTTTCCACCGACACCGGCTAAAGTAGCCAACCCCTTGAACGCCATCGCCGAAACTAGACCGGCCGAAATGAAGTCAGACATCGGCGATATCATTGCTCTGGCAAGAAATCCCGGCACTTGAATCATCAATTGCAAAACGCCGATCGCCATAATAATCTTGCCCCAGGGATTGAAATCCGAGTAGATGACGATCACCATTATTTTGAACAGTCCGACCCAGATGAAAGTCCACAAGCTCGTCTCAATCCACGCTTTGACATAACCGGAGGCATACGATTCGGTATCAGGGGTAGCGAAACAGACCAGGAAAATTGGCGCAAACATATATTGGGCGGTAAGCAGCCCGGTTTGAATCCCTTTCAATATGAGGAAATACATTATTTCGGCTATCAGGACGACGCCCAGGATAGTGAAAACTATCAGCCCGGCATAGGCCACGATATCGCCGACGGTGCCCAGCACCATACCGCCGAGCTCGGCGCTCAGCGCACCGCCGGTCGCTGCGCCTAAAACCGGCGCAAATACCTGTGCAATACCGGCCGCCGTCGCTACCAGCCCACCTTTGACCGCCGCTGCCAGTGCGACATCCAATTGAGCGAGTTGATCTGCCGAATTGAAGTAGACGGCCTTTATCATCTCATTTGTGATTTGAATCTCGAAGGCAAAGATAGTCGGCCATGCCAACATCAGCCCGGCGGTGAAAATTAAGCGCCCGACAGACCCCATCAGATTGCCGCCGCCCTTCCACGCCGCATCGGCCCAAAATCGCCAGATGCAGAGAATGAAAAGCAGCAGGAGCAGGTCGACGGCAATTCCATACATAACATCAGTAGCTTGGCAGACCATCTTGGAGATATCATCCGATGGTCCGTCTTGCTTCATCCCGTTGACAGGTAGATTGGGATTGAGCACGAAAATTTTCAAGAACGCAGTCAGCAATCTGACCGTATCCGCCACCCAGCCACACAAGAATTCCGTCAGCCACTTACCGATCAATTGCCCGATATTGGCAAAGAGATTGCTTACCCAATCGTCGGAAAACCATTGATGGAGCGCGAAGTAAGTATCGTTGTATACGCCGAGCTCCCCTCTTAAAAGGCGCTCCACTTCTTCAATCACACCGGTCTTGTTTTGCTCGGCGGCTTGCTGTACCAGCGAAGTTTCGAGATCGGCATCGGTAAAATAGCGGGCAGTAGCATCAGTCTTTTTCGCTTGCTCGGACAAACCATCATCTAAGACTGCATTTGCACTGTTTGACGAAGCATTGCCCGACTCCGGCGGCTCGGTCTGCGAATTGGATGCTGGAATCAGGCAAAAGTAAGGTAATAAAACGAGCAATAGCGCGCACAACGCCAAGCCGGAGCGGCTATCTGTTCGGCCGACGATGCCAGCGTAAAAATTCCATCTTTTATTCATGAGAACACAAGCCAGCCCAACCGCCTGTGAAGCGGTCTTGATTTTGTTGGAGGGAACAACAGTTAAATGTTATTGCGCCCGGCGACTTTGGTAAGTGTGTAATTGTGCACGATTTTGACTATCGGCTTCCGTCGATTTCGGCATAGGGATGTAAGCCGACGTCAAACAACTCAATTGCCGGAGCGCCAAAAACGGCTGGCAGCACTCATCTTGCCGCTCTGCCGAACTCTTCGGAGCCAGCTAGCTAATTTTAGGAGCCACGATGTTGGGGCGGATCGGGTCGGCCATCGTTGCGTCCCAGATTCGGCGGCAGCATCGAGCCTCTGTGCGGGCTGAAGCGCTCATCCAGCCTCCATCGGCGCACCTGTGCCGGCGTCGGGTAGAGCTGTCTGGCGATACAAGCTTCCGCCGTCCATACATCCGGACGTTGAATCTGGTTGGGATTGTGACCGGCATCAATCATGGTTTGAATCGTCTGCACGGTGCCTGCGCTTACATCGTTGTTGCCAAGGACGCGAGCGGCAACAGCTACTGTGCTGAGCATATGCGGTTGACCCTGACTGTAATAGTGAGTAGCGATGTTGGCTACTTTCGGGTCTTGAATCTGCGAATCGTTGAAGCCGGCGTTGTACATATCCAGCATCATCTGAGCAGCCATGTAAAGCGGTCTCGTATTGACTCCGGCTCCGGCAACGGCCCCGGCGATATCGCCCTGGCTGATGGTGGGAGCCTGTCCTTGACCGCCCACACCACGTACTTCCACTTCGACATTCTGGTTGAGCACGCCGCCACCACCGCCGGCGCCACCACCGTGAACACGAGTATCAGTGTGAACTTGCGGTTGACCGGAATTGTTGAGAGGAACATCCATACTCAGCCTTTGTACCGGCTGATTGCCATCGGCGCTGCCGCCACCGCCGCCGACAATCTCGATATCGGCATCCTGCTGAACTACCGGAGGCGGCGAATTGATGGTTGGGATATGGACATTTCCTGGATGCACCGGCGCCGCTGACCCGCCACCACCGCCGCTATCCCGCAGCATCGCTTGAATCGTTATGTTGCCGCGGCGGGTGCCGCCACCCGACGAGTGAGCGACCAGCGAACGCAGATTGAGATATGCCGAAGCCGCATCCTTGCAGCGTGGATCTTCGCTCAATTGAGCGACAGTTTGCACGATCGGAACACTGACATCGGCTCCGTTCGATTCGACCTGAATTGCATAGGCCGCTTCGACCTCCGAATTACCCACTTGTTGCGACATCCGACCAATCGCCGCGTCGCGCACATAGTCGTCGGCATCCGGATATTGAGCATCAGCCAATTGTTTCAAATAACCGGAGACGGCAACGATACCAGCTCTACGCTGCCAGGCCGGCAGCTTCATCACATACGGGTTGGCGGCAGCCGCGCGGTTCTGGTTGTTGATCGGCAAGCCTGACTGGAACACGGTTTCCGTTGCTGGGACATACTTTGGATTCCATGGCGATTCCGGTGACGCCGCATCGGTCAAGATATGAGTACCCCAAGTGTCGTCTTTGGCGCTCCAATCTCCGAAACGTGTTCTTAGATATTCAGTGTAGGCATTGCCGGGCTTACCGCTTACGTAAGACTCGGCGCCCAGAGCAGCATGCTTGAATAGCGACTTGGCGAAGCGCTCCTTGGCTCTGGCCGTTTGCTTGAAGGTTCCGCCTTGATGCGCCATGAAGCCTGCGCCCATGCGTTCGAACATTCCTTTCGGACCATCTTCGCCTGAATCAATAGCCGATTGCCGGGCAGCATCGAAAGCTTCCGAATCGTCCTTGAACAGCTCAGTAAAGCCGCCGGCCAGCACCAAATGCGCGACTTCTTCGGCAGAGGCGCCTTTGCGAGCACGCATATGCCTCAAATTGCCGCGTCCATCACCAACCAGTTTGTTCTGACCGTCATCGGAAAAGCCGATGCTGTTGCCGTTATACGTACGGGCATCGACAGCAGCTATCTTCGCCTGCACGAACTTATAACCGGCATGATTGAATCGTTGTGCCGGATTGATTACATCGCCTTCGGCACCACCGTGCGCAAACTTTTCGTCCAGACCTTTCTCGAAAGCTTGACCGGCACCTTGCAGCCCGTGTGCGACATTGGTCGTGAGCGGATCGGTCACGCCGCGATGAAGCCCGGCATCCGAAAGCGCTCTTGCCATTCCTGCGCTGGCGCCGACTAGTGCACCGGCCGCCAGATTATTTCTAACTCCGGGGGTAGCATTGAGATTAGCACCGGCACCGCCAGCGGCATCAAGTGGTACTCCGGCGGCGCCAGCAACGGGCTGCGTACCAGCCGGCAAACCGGTACCGGTTCTGGCAGCTGCCAAAACGGCCGCATACTGTTGCGCCTTTTGTTGTCGCTCTTGCTCGAGGCGGGCCTGTTTCTGCTGTTCGGTCTCCGGCTGCTGTCCATTGAGCCCGGTCAAACCAGGCGCAGCCAGTGAATGGGCGCCATCACCGCGAGCCGCCGGCGGACGGCCCGGACCGGTATCAGGTCTGCCATCGAGAGACTTGCCGACAGCCGCCGCTCTGATTTGATTGAGCAGTTTGGGGTCAGCAGCCTGAGTCGGCAAAGTCGCCATCACAGCACCGGTAGATTGCGTCAATCCGCGCGCGGCGTATTGTTGATTGAACATGTAGTCGAACAGCTGAGATGTGCGTTTCGTAGCCGCCATTCCCAGAGCTTTGAAGCCGTTGAGCACGCTGCCGGAGATCAAGCCGGCCGAAATGAAATCGGACATCGGGCTGATTTGAGCTCGGGAAAGGAAGCCCGGCACTTGAATCATGATCTGCAGAATGCCCACAGCCATAATAATCTTGCCCCAGGGATTGAAATCGGAATACAAGACGATCACCATGATCTTGAGCAGTCCAATCCAGACGAAATTCCAGAGACTGACTTCAACGAATGCTTTGACGAATCCGGAAGTCACCGACTCGGTATCGGGAGTGGCGAAGAACACCAGAAAAATCGGCGCAAACATGTATTGAGCGACCAGAAGCGCTGTCTGAATCGCCTTTAGCACCAGGAAATAGACCAACTCGGTAATCAGCACCACACCTAAGGTGGTGTAGATAAGCAACCCGGCGAACGACACGATATCACCAACAGTGCCTAAAACCAGACCGCCGGCACCGCCGCCGAGAGCACCACCTGCCACTGAAAAGATTACCGGTGCGAAGGCATGAGCCAGCCCTCCGGCCGTCGCCATCAAGCCTCCCTTGACTGCGGCAGCCATAGCGGCATCCAGCATCACGACCTGATCGGCCGAATTGAAATAGATGGCCTTGATCATCTCATTGGTGATTTGAATCTCGAATGCATAGATGGTCGGCCAAGCCAGCATCAGCCCGGCTGTGAAGATCAATCTGCCGACCGCACCCATCAGGTTGCCGCCGCCTCGCCAAGAGGCTTCAGCCCAATACTTCCAAATGCAAAGGATAAAGAGCAAAAGCAGCAGGTCGACCGCAATGCCATACATTATATCGGCAGCTTGACGGATATAAGGTGAGATGTCATCTTGCCCGTTGCCGTTCAAACCGTTGACGGCGATGTTGGGATTGAGCACGAAGATTCTAAGGAAGGCTGTCAGGAACTGAACGGTATCAGCTACCCAGCCATCGATGAACTCAGTCAGCCATTTTCCAATCAGCTGGCCGATATTCGAAAAGAGGTTGCTTACAATATCATCCGACCAGAACTGGTGCTGACCCCAATAAACGTCGTTGTATTCGCCGAGCTGCCCTTTCAGCATATCCGTAACTATCTCGGTGACGCCATTTTTGTTCTGTTCGGCTTCCTGAGTCACCAGGTTGGTGTCGGCTCGCGAATCAGTGTAATACTTCGAGGTCGGATCGGTACGGCTGGCCTTGGGCGAAAGATCATCGCCGGCTCCGAGATCGCCTGCCCCGATCGGCAGCGTATCGCCGGCCTTCTGCTGGGGCGGCTCGGTTTGAGCGAGAGCGGCGCCGGACAAAAGAATGTATGGTGCCAACAACAAGAACATTACAAGCAGTGCACGACCGGCTCTGCTTGAAGAACTCTTTCTTACTTCGACTCTACAGGTAGAAAGTGCAGGCAAGCGCGTCGAATCAAAAATCCTGGCGCACAGGAGCCGATAGAGAAATTGAATCATGCAAGTAGTGTCGGCTAACACTGTTGAATCCAACTTTGCGAGGTGGGTAGCATCTCTTTCGGCAAACGCTTGGTCTCTCTACAACCGCTTGGAAAGTTTTTGAAGTCTTGCTTCGAAGTTCTGACTGGTGCCGAAGCTTTCGACTTGAGGGGGGAAATTCCCCCTGAAGGATTCGGGCCGGTATCGAAGATACCGGCCCGAAAAGCGGTGACGGTTATAGACCGCCGCCGAGTCCGCCGAAGTTGTTGATGGCGAACGTTCCGATCAAGTGAACCGCTGTCGGTCCACCGAATCCGATACCGAGTCCTTTGGCTACGTTCATGGCGGATTCACCACCGTCACGTTGACCGAAAGCGATCTTCATTCCCGCCATCGAGGACGGAATTGTCGAAAGCGCGGTCACGACCCGGGATATGTCACGTGCGGTGTCATATCCGAAGTCGGCCATCTGACCTACTTCATTTGATTGCCCGTAGCGGGGGTCTACTGGAGCTCCCACCAGCCCTTGGGCATGTGCTACTTGATCGTAAACACCGATGGCCATGAGGACCAGTTGTGGAGCCAGGAGAAATCCCACGCGACAGGCAACCTTGAAGGCGCGAGAAGACATAATCTTCTTGCTGGTTGATTTAATGCTGGTTACCATTTTTAACCTCCTAGGGTTGTCAGTTTAGAGATCTATTGACCTTGCGCCAATTAGTTGAGAAACGAAGTGATGCCTTATTTCGATCTGTGGCTCATGACTCGACCGTGTACGTCGGTCTGAGTAGTTGAACCATCGCCGGTGTAAGCGGCCGGGAGAAATGAACCTGGAACATAACCGTTGTTGCCATAACTGTCGATCCTCTTGCCGGCATCGGCAACCAGCCCACTCGGTGCGTTACGATGCTTAAGCACTCCGTGCACATTTCTGGCTGAGGACGTACGATTGTGAGCCACTAGCGGTTTGGCTGGATAGCTTGCCTTTGCCGGTGCGGCTTGCTGCGACATCGGCGGCAGCGATTGAGCCTGACCGGCAGACTGCGGCAGCGGCGGAGCAACAGCAGGCGGTGCACTTGCCACCACCGGTGGATTCAAACTGCCGGCCTTGCCGAATTCGTTCTTGTATTGCGTGTTAGGCACTGCTATCTGCGGTACGGTCCGAGTGAAGCTCGGTTTTGCCGCTACTTGAGTTTGCGCTTGCGGCGGCATTGCCGGTTGATGAACCGGCGCCGGCTTAGTGAGCATATGCGGAGACAGACCGAGGAAGCTTGCACCATGAGGCACGGCACCGCTTTTGACTGCATGCGGAGCTTCTTGGATGGGAGGCACGCGCACCCCTTCGACTTTCCACATGTTGGGAGCGAAATCGAATCGGGCGGAGCGACCCTCGGCGTTCGCGCTTTGCACTGCAAGAACGCTGGTGGCTGCTGTGGTTATTAGAGCGAGAATGATCACTTTCATATGCTTAGAACCTAAATCCATTTCGTATGCCAAATCCCGTCATTCCCAACCCCATCATCCCGAGCCCGACCGGGTTCGAATAATAAGAGCGCGAAACCAGCGAGCCGAGGAACAATCCCGTGCCTAGACCGGCGACCGCACTTACGGCATTCGACAAGCCGGCCCGGCGAATATCACGTCTTTGTTGGGTGTATTTCACACCACCGGAAAGAGTCTGTTGTCCACCTTGTCCGGGCTGCATCCAACCGGACTGAGCGGTTTGCCCGCCCGCACCGCCTTGCGGTCCGGGATAGTTGTTGGCCATTTGCGGTTGATAGGGGAAATTCGGATTTCCGGCGCCAGGAGCGCCGGGGAAACCGCCAGGTCCCATCTGACCGCCAGGCATCTGCGGCTGATACGAGCGGTTGATCGGAGCGACTTGGTTCTGCCCCATCAACTGGTTGAACGCCGCTTTGCGAGCATCTTGAGCGGTTTGCATGCCGGCTCCAGGCTGGTCCATCGTGACCATACCAGGGGCCGATTGCATGTCGGGAATATCGATATTGGCTGCTCTCGATTGCGCCTGACTTTCCATTAGCTTATTGGCAGCGACCGGATCCAGCGGCACCACTTCTGGTGGCAACAACGAATCTTGCTCGGAGCCGGCCGAGGCAAAGTAGTTAGACTGGCCGCTGGCATATCCCTGAGCGCTGGCTGCTTGACCAACACTGCTGCTTGCCAACAGAACCGTGGCAGCTACGAACGCTAGCGTCCGTACTGTCTTATTCGAATTGGGAAGGAGGGTTTTCATTTTGGTGGCTTCGATTTTGTTTGCCTGGGGATGGAGCGATGCTGGAATCTTACGAGAAGCGCCTGCTGGAGGAAAGCGGGGGAATTCCCACTGCAATGGGAGAATCCCCCCTGGCAGGCTAGAAGTTGGTGATCACAGCGGTAGGATTCAAGCGCTGTCCTGTTTTTTGGTTGCCGATGTTGGCGCCATTGAACTGCTTGTAGGGGAAGCCGAAGTCAGTCGACTTGCTGCTGTACATCGGAATCCGGCGCCAGCCTTGCCCGTATTCGTACGACTGCTGAGCGCCCAGCCCCTGGATCGGAGCGTTACGCATGGCGCTGTCGCCGAAATCCTGCAAGGATGAGCCGGTTGAAATAGGCGTACCTTCACCGCCACCGAAGCGCATGCCGCCGCCTAGATCGATCGAGTTGTTGCGCAGCCCGTTGCCGGTCGGCACGCCGAACGGCAAGCCCCAACCGGTATAAGGACCCAAACGCGATACTTGATCTTGGCTGCCGTCGCCCAATCCGCCAATCAGCGAACTGTTGCGCCCGCGCAACTCCCACTGATGAGTCTCCTGCCCGCCGCGACGGACTGTCGGGATGGTGGTGTTATAACCACCGGTACCGGGAATGCCGCCGAGCGGAGCAACCGGCGCCAGCGCCGATGGGTTGAATGTCTGAGCATAGGGCGGCACGGTCAAAATGCCCGGGTCTACACCAGGAGTGGAGGGCGGTGCAGGCACAAAGGGGGTCATCAAAGGACCGAGCACGCCCGGCGGCATTTCAACCGGAGGTCCAAATGGTAGAGGTATTCCGCTCGAGCCGATATCGATCTGATTGGACGGCACAGCCGGTATCCAGGGCAATAGCGTCGGCGGCCCGCCCTGACCGGGGATGACCGGTGCCGGCGTGGGTCCGCTGCCGGGAGCCGGCGGTCGACCTTCAGCGGCCGGGAAAAACGGCGCGGAGCTGATAGCCCCAGGAATGAGCGGGTCGCGCAGCGTGCTCGACCCTTGAGCGTGGGCGGATTGACAGCCTGCGCTGTGCCACACTCCGGCGGTGACCGCTAAGCCGATTGCTACCCTGGTGATTATCTTGGTCAACATGATTTACTTGGCCTCCTGGAAGCCTGGGTTAATAAGGAGCAATAGTCATGACAGGACGCAGGTACGCACCTTTGTACAGAGTCCTTGCGCCGTAAAGGTCTGAAGTTTGTTGAGCACCGCCCAGATTTGGCTGCATCGGTGCCCCGTTTTGCCCGATCGGACGCGGCCCGTCCTCGGTTTTGTTGGTTCGAACCACAGATACTTGATCCAGCGGCCGCCCAAAGTCGGTCGATTGCGAACCGCGCGGCCGGACTAGACCATAATCCCTGGTCGTCTGCCCATCCCACTTATGGATCGGTGCATTGCCTTGAAGACCACCTTGAGGTTGCACCTCAGTCATCAGTGCCGGCGGTCTGTAGCCGCTTAATGTTCCGGGAAGCATGCCGGGGTTCTGGCCGGGAGTTGACGGCGGTGGCGTCAAATATGGTGCGACAGCCGAGTTGACTTCACTCTTGTCGAGCGGGCTGGTAGCCGGAACGGTCACTGCCGACGGCGGCGGCAACGGGTTGCCTTCATGCCCCGGAGTTACCGGCATCGGAGTATCGCCATCGCCCGGCGGCGGCGGCATGCCTTCCTGGGCTTGTTCCATCGGGCCAGCGCTTGGCACGCCCGGAATAAGCGGATTGCGCAGAGACTGCATTCCCTGAGCTTGCACAGACGAGCCAGGACAGGCAAAAGGTACAGTAGCCAGAACCAAACCCAAGCCGGCAAACAAGATCTGATTGCCGCAATTCTTTTGTTCTGCCTGTTTCTTCTTAGTCATTTGCTCTCTTTCCGGGTTCCGGACATCCCCTCACCTGAAGACAAGCCGGCGCAAGAGTAGACTATCCGGTCATTCTGCCGCTGTCTTGGGTGGTCCTACGCAAGTCCCCCCGGTTTTTCCCAATGGACTCGGATGAAAGCTTCAGCACGCGCCGCTCGGTCAGAGGTCAACCTGAGAGTCTCCGGTTCAACCTCCCTGTAATTTCCGATAAATACCAATGGACCAGTGCCAAATCTTTTGTCCAGCCCGAAACCATTACTGCCAGATCGTTTTGGGCTCCTGAGAGAAATCTTCGCCGGTGGTGGCAAAAAAATGTTTGTACAAATTGATCTATAGCTTTATGATATGTTGCTGGAAAGGGGGCTTAAGTGCAAGCTCACAAGATCTCTGCAATGAAACGGGACGTTAATCCCGGTCCTGGAAACCTTAGTAATCACGAAAGTTCGATCGCTCTGGAAGGGCTCGAAGATCTCTTTAAATGGGCATCAGAGATGGTGGCTGACGGAGAGGATGTTCGAGTCAATCGCGCGAAAGAGCAACGTCTTCGCCGGCAAGTAATGGAAGCCGTGCAAAAGCTCAGAGAGCAGGAAGCAGTTGTCCGCGCCAACCATGAGAACACTTACCTGCAGAAGCGCCTGATTGCCGTTCTTCAAAAGCTTCAGGAGTTCACGGAGCAAAACTCCACGCTCAAGCAGATCATGGTAGCGCAAGCTTTTGCGCTCGAAAGAATTCCCGAGCTGGAAGAAGAAATCAAGCGACTGAAATCGCTCGAATTGGATATCGAAGCCTCTCAACTCGAGCGCCGCGATCTTCTCAATGCACTTTCCAAAGTAAAAGTAGATTGTGATTTCCTGGACGAGCTCCTGAGAGTCAACGAAGAAGAGAACTCCAGACTAGCTGAAATGCTTTCTGAAGCACGATCCGAACTGGAAGCGTTCAGATCAAGAAAATGGTGGCAGTTCTGGAGGCGCTAGTCGCTGACGGACTGACGGCCGGCTCCTACTCGGACAAATTTTGAGAGCCGAGCTTGGCTTCAAAGCCTCGTTTGGTTGGCTTGTAATAGCGCCTGTCCGACAATTCGCCGGGAAGGCATTTCATGTTGGCCTTTCCCTCGTCATAGTCATGGGCATACTTGTAGCCCTTGGAATAACCGAGATCCTTCATCAGTGAAGTCGGTGCATTTCGCAGATGCAGCGGCACCGGATGCTGAATCGTATTGAGAGCATCGCCGGCAGCACCGTTGTACGCCATGTACACCGCATTGGATTTGGGAGCATATGCCAGATAAACCACCGCCTGCGCAAGAGCGATTTTGCCTTCCGGCATGCCAATCAATTCCACCGCCTGCATCGCCGATACAGCCTGCCCGAGCGCCTGTGGCGCCGCCATTCCGATATCTTCCGAGGCAAAACGCACTAAACGCCTGGCTATATAAAGCGGGTCCTCTCCAGCCTCCAGCATGCGCGCCAGCCAGTATAAACTGGCGTCGACATCCGAATTCCGAATCGACTTATGCAGCGCTGAAATGAGATTGAAGTGATTTTCCCCGCTCTTGTCGTACTTGAGCACGGCCTGCTGCACAGCCGCCTTAATCTCATTGTCGGACAGCTCAGTTTTACCTTGACGATTGGCCAGCATGACAGCCAGCTCTAAGCTGTTAAGCGCAGTGCGCGCATCTCCGGAGGCGTAGGTCGCCAAAAACTTCAACTGATCTTCACCAGCCGAGCAGCCTTCGTTGCCCAGCCCGCGCTCCTTATCCGTAAGCGCTCGGCTCAAGATAGACAAAAGATTCTCAGCGGTCAGCTCAGCCAGCACGAAGACCTTAAGCCTGGACAGAAGGGCCGAATTGATCTCGAACGATGGATTCTCGGTAGTAGCGCCGACCAGAGCGATGGTGCCAGCTTCGACATACGGCAGAAAAGCGTCTTGTTGAGCTCGATTGAATCGATGGATCTCGTCTACGAACAGGATTGTCCTGCGTCCTTCAAAATTCATGAACGCTTCGGCCTCGGCCATCACGGACTTGATCTCCTTGATACCGGAGGTGACAGCGGAGAAAGACATCCATTTACTGTTGGTTTGCTGGGCGATTATTCTAGCAAGCGTAGTTTTACCGACACCAGGCGGTCCCCAGAGGATAAACGAATACAATTGGTCGCTGTCTATCATCTGCCGGAGCACGCCGCCTTCGGCCAGCAACTTTTCTTGGCCGACGAATTCGTCGATCGAGCGTGGACGCATCCGATCTGCCAGCGGTGCTTGAGTAGACTTGGTATGAGTCATGCGACTTAGACTGGATCAGGCTCGCCTTCGAGCCCATCTAAATCTTCCGGGCGCAGATAGCGTCGGAGCTTTTGGCGATAGAGCTCGCCTTGCTTCTTCAACAACTCAGCTTGAGCGTCCTTCTCTTGCTGCGCTCTCGTCCTGACACTGTCGCGAAAACTCGCTCTACCATTTAAATCGAGGAGATATGACTGAGCTTGTCGAAGACGCTCTTCTTCCCGCTGTTGTAAGACCTCATGCGCCTTATCTTTGCGGTTTTGAATCTCGAGCATCCGATGTTTGAAACGCTCGCGATAATTCTGCGCCTCAAGCTTAATCGCTTCTTCGCGTGGAATCGGTCTGTCGCTCATATCTGGCTCACTCATCTGGCTCGCGTCATCAAATCCTGAAATCCCTAAGGGTCAGGAGCGAAACTCATCTATCTCTCTCTCTTTATAGAATTCAGATGGTTCCGAACTCTATACATTGTAGTCTTATTTTTTGCCGATGGGCAATAAAATGGGCAATAAATAGGTTCATCGCAGATTGCGCAACACACCCGTTAGAAAGAGAACACCGGTCAAAAGCAAGCCTGCCTGGCTCAGCATGCTGCCCCAAACGACCGAATCCGGTTCGAACCGTAAAGATATTTCATGCCTACCTGGCTCGATTCGTACAGCCATTAGCAATCCGTCGGCCTGGTAAACTTCAGTCGGCTTGCCGTTGTCATAAGCTTTCCAGCCAGGATTGTAGCTGTCGGTCAAGACGACAAACGCCCGCTGACCGGTCTCTGCCAATAGACTTATACTGTCGGCTTTATCCGAAGTCAGCTCTAACTTTCCTGACCCAGTTTCGACCGGTCTAATACCCGGCTGCACCGGCAACCCCGCGCTCCCAGGGCTGACTATGCCTATTCGAGCTGTATTGGCAACCGCCTCCACGGTGGTGGCGAATCGTTGCAAGTCGGTACCTGACTCTCCCGCAGATGTTACTTGCGCAGTAGATACAATCAGAGTTTCATTCAATGGGCTATATCCGGTCTTATCACAACGGTTGATCTCGAGCAGGGCCTCTTGCATGCTAGCGACTACCTTGATCTTGCCAGCAAATGAGATACGCGGTCGAGGCTGGCTTACGCGATAGACTCTCAAGTTGAGCCCTGGATTCTCTTCAAGCAGCTTGAATAAGGAGCCATCCAGATAGGCAAGCGGCTCGGCAGTCTTCTTTCCGGACTGCTCCGGCGATACTGACCGGCTTGAAGCAGTCAAAAGATAAAGAGTGCTGGTCGCCTGGCAGTATCGATAAATCGGCAGATCGGACTTGCCGGACGGATGAGCCGGACCGCTGCCGACAGATGCTCTCGGCAAGATGCCGGTAGACAGGAAATAACTCTGCCATGAGGGTACCGTGGATACTCCATTGCTCAGCGCAATACCACTGTCGATACCACAGTTGGGCATAAGCACAATTCGAGCATACTGCATGTAGGCCGGATCGACTTTGGAGTCGGACAACTCATGCACCACCGGCGGCACCAGATCGGATTCGCCGATCAACGACATGACGCGAAATCCTCCATGAATCGCACCGGCATCCTTTTGCAGTCGCTCGGCAAGCGCCGATTTGACTTCAAAAAATGAACCATCCACCGTGTTCCAGAGATGATTGACCGCATTGCCAATTAGCAACCCGACCGACAGTACTGCCAAGACAGCCACAGCGACTTGCCTGCGAAACCGACGCCTGAAAAAAGGGAAGAAAGTCAGACAAGCAAGAATTCCTGCCAGGCCAGCAATTGATAACTCCGCGGTCAAGCGGCCCGCTCTGGTCAGGTGCCACGGACCAATCGCAGCAAGTTCAAATGGGCTTGCCTCGAGCAACCCTAGAAAAGTATTGTCGTTATGCAGCAACGGTAACATTGCGACAATCACAAAGAGGAACCAGAGAGTTCCTACGACAAATAGCGCTTGGCGATTTATGCTGCCGTCCAGCAAAGCTCTGGCACCGGCAGCCGCCGCAACAGCGATGGGAAGTACAACAAAAACGCTCAGCTTGATCGGAAAGCGAAAGAGCATCTGTTCAGGAATCAATTGATGAACAAGTCCTAAAAACGGACCGAATTCACCAGCGCTCAAGAGAGCGAACAGAACCAGGATTGCCAACCAGAACCACCGTTGACTCCAACGTCTGTCAGCGAACCCGCAAACGGCCGCCGTCAACACCGGCGGGCCCAGATACATACTGGTCAGATATTGACTGCTTCCGGGATAGGTCGGATAGAAGTGATAAGACACCATATTGATCGGTCCGAACGGTTGGCTCAACACCAGAGCTAGGAAGTCGAACCAGCCGGCGCTCCAGTAATTCATTGCAAGCGTGAACAGCTGTCCGGCCGGAGGCGCTTGACCGGCAAGTTGCGCCATCGGAAGAAGATCTACCGCCGACAAGAGAATTCCCAGCAACGTTGCTCCTAAAATCGAGCTTAGTATCAAGATTGATTTTGCAAGACCTGGTTTCTGCTGGCTAATTCTCAACCAGCAATAGAGCAGATACAAGAGCAGCGAACAGCCAAAAATCTCCGGACGTCCGGCGGTTATCTGCAACCCGATCAAGAATCCGAGCACCGCAATGCACCACGGGCGAGGTCTAAGTGTCAGTCGATCGATGACTAAAAGCACCGCAGGAATCCAGGCAGCACAAGCAAACAAACTGAGATTGATGGTGCTGCCGGCCATGTAGCCTGACAGCATAAAAACTGCTCCAAACAGAAGCGGCGGAAACCAGGCTAGCTGCTCCCAGCCAATCTCCTGATTTCGGTACTGCCAGACAAAACCGGCGAACCCGGCTGCTAGCTGATGAATCAGCAAGAACAGCCCGGTTGCAAGCGGAAACGGTGCCGCCAGAAATACGCATCCCGGCAGATAGAACAGCGGCCAGATCAACTGCCACTGCGGCGCACCACATAAGACGCTGGGATTCCAGAGCGGCACCCGCCCGGTTTGCAGCCAGACCTCGCGCATGTATCGAGCGGCCGGCTCGATGTTATAGGTGATGTCAGCTTGATAGAGACTCTGGCCGAAAAACAAGAACGGCGAATCAACTGCCAGCGCCAGCAATAAATAAAGCAAAAACGCTAATGAGAAATTGAGCGCCTGCCTGACATCAGTGTTGCTTTCCTGATCTGCGGCGGTCACATTACTGTCCAGGAATGACAAAAATTACCGACGGTATAAGAGTTACCAGGAAACTGGCGATCATTATCCAGATGATTACCTTGTAATGACGCCGAAAGAACTCGAGCATAGAAGCCTCAGGAATCGCTTTTACCTTCTCCGGAAAGTGCATTATATATTGATTGCGCCAATGTTGCCGGAATTCCGGAAACAGATTTAAGTTCGTCGAGCGTCGCCGTCTTAATCCTGTCGAGCGAGCCAAAATGGTCAAGCAGAATCTTTCTGCGAGCCGCACCGACTCCTGGCAGCTTATCAAGCTCCGACTGGATAGAGCGCTTGGCTCTTAGCTTCCGGTGGAAAGTAACAGCAAACCGGTGAGCTTCATCGCGCACCCTTTGCAAAAGAAACAAGGACTCACTTCGGCGTGGCAACAGAATCGGCTCACTCTTGCCTGGAAGATAGACCTCTTCCTGCTTCTTAGCCAAGCCAATAATGTCTTGATCTTCAATCGCCAGGGCAGAAAGTGCTGACACGGCAGCATTCAATTGTCCCTTGCCGCCATCGATAATAATGAGATCAGGCATCGTCTTGTCTTCGTCCAGCACTCTTCGGTATCGCCGATGGACGGTTTCCTCCATTGAAGCGAAGTCGTTTGCTTGTCCCTCGACGCTCTTAATTTTAAAGTGACGATAATCGGACCGCTTCGGTTGAGCATTTTCAAATACGACCATGCTCGATACGTTGTCCGTGCCTTGAATGTTTGAAATGTCGAAGCACTCAATCCGCCTTGGCGGCTTGCTCAACTTGAGTTCCTCCTGAAGCCTGACCAGGATGGCAAGCGCCTTTTGATCTGCCAGGGAGTCATCCACCAGCTGTTTTTCCAGGGCTTGCGCAGCATTTTTTTGAGCCATTTCCAAGAGGCTTACTTTCTTGCCACGCTGCGGCACCAATACTTTCACTTGCCGGCCGGCACGCCCTGACAAGAGATCGCACAAAACATCCATGTCCTCCAGATTATGCTGAATCACTACTTCTGATGGAATGTTTATCGACTCGCAACCCGTGTAGTACTGATCGGCAAACGATTGAAACGCCTCCTGATACCCGGTTTTTTCAACAAGCGTAAAATGGAATGCTTCGGACGAAACCAGCTTGCCCTCTCGAATACGCAACAGGCATATACAGAAGACTCTGTCTGTATGCGCCTCTGCCACGACATCGTAATTGATGGACTGATCTTCGAAAAAAACCTGCTGCCGCTCGATGATACGCTCGAGGGAAAAAAGGCGATCGCGAATCTTAGCCGCCAGTTCGAAATCCATTCGCTCCGAAGCGTCCTCCATATCCTTCTTTAACTCGCGAATCACTTCGTTTTGATGGCCGGAGAGAAACAGCTCCACCTGATGCACCATCTTGTCGTAATAGCTTTCCGCCACAAGCTTCTGGCAAGGACCGAGACACAAGCCGATGTGAAAGTTCATGCACGGTCTATCTTTAAAAAGCGGCGTGCGCCTTTGTCTCATCGGAAACACTTTGCGCAATGCCCGCACTGTCTGCCACATCACTCCGGCTTCGACATAAGGCCCGAACACCTTCGCTTTGCTGCTCTCCTTCCGGAACTTCACCGGATCTCGCACCATAATCAAACGCGGAAAACTCTCACCATAGGTGATGGCAAGCCAGGGATAGCGCTTATCGTCTTTGAGTGCAACGTTATAGCGAGGCATATGCTTGCGCACAAGCGTAGCTTCAAGAAGCAGCGCTTCTTTTTCCGAGTTTGTAATGATAGTGTCCAGACTCTCCACCCGCGGTATCATTACCGCCAGCTTCGGTCTCTCTCGCCAGGAGTTGGTATTCCAGTATGACCTTACTCTGGACTTTAAGGAAAGCGCCTTGCCTATATAAATAGTCTCCCCGGAAGCATCTTTGAAGAAGTAGACGCCCGGCGCATCGGGTAGCGATGCGAGCAATCTTTGCAAGTCCTCGGAAGGTTGATAGGCTTTCACGTGCTAACGGTGGTAGACACTCTTCCCTCTTTTGCCGCTCCCGATGAGAAACTTTCACCGGGCATGACCGCTTCGAGGGCCTCCACCAGGTATTCTATGCCGATTACCTCGATTTGATCGACTTTGGCGGAAAGCGGTAAATTGCTCTTCGGCACTAGCGCCCGCTTGAAGCCAAGACGAGCGGCCTCTTTGACTTGCCGTTCCAATCCTCCGACCGAGCGAACTTCACCGGTCAGTCCGATTTCGCCGATGCAGATCAAGCGAGGATCTACCGATCTATCCAGGAATGAAGTCGCCACGGCGACTGCTACCCCCATATCTCCGGCCGGATCGCTGAAATCGAATCCACCGACGATATTGACGTAAACATCAAATCTGGAGAGCGTAAGACCGACTCGCCGTTCAAGCACAGCCAGAATTTGCAGCAGCCGATTCGAATCCCAACCGTTGGCTACCCGGCGTGGTCCCGGAAAAGGCGTCGGCCCGACCAGCGCCTGCACCTCCAGCAACAGAGCCTTTGTGCTGTCGCCGCCGGCTATTACAGCTGTGCCCGAGGGAGCCTTTTCGTAGGCGAGCTTACCCAAGCGATCTCCCAGGAACAAAACACTTGGATTATCTACTTCGGCCAAACCACTTTCGGTCATTGTGAAAACACCGACCTCCTGCGTCGAGCCGTATCGATTCTTGACCGCGCGCAATACCCTCAACTGGCGCGACCGCTCTCCTTCGAATTGCAACACCACGTCAACCATATGTTCCAGCACCCTCGGACCGGCAATTGAACCATCCTTGGTGACATGACCGACAAGAATGGTGGCGACATTACTGGCCTTGGCGGTTGTCGCTAGAATGCCAGCACTCTCTCTGACCTGACTAACAGAGCCAGGAACAGACGACAGCTCCGGATGGTACACAGACTGAATACTGTCTACTATCACAACATGCGCTCCGCTTTCGGCGATTCGTCCATCAATCGAGCGCACATTCTGCTCGGAGTCAACCAGAATCCGACTGCTGGTTATACCCAACCGCTTGGCCCTTAAACTGACTTGCTGGGCGGATTCCTCGCCGGTAACGTACATGACCGGACCGGCTTGCGACATCATTTCGCATAGTTGAAGCAGCAATGTCGACTTACCGATACCGGGATCTCCTGCCAGCAGAACGACTGAGCCTGGCACCAAACCTCCGCCCAGAACATCATCAACACCGCAAAGACCGGTGGCGATTCGGCGCTCATGTGTGATCGGGACAGCATTGAGAGGCTGTGGACCGCTGCTGCCGGCACTCGCCTTGAACTGCCCGCGCGCGCGGGCAGAACTGGGCTCGTCCTGTATGAGCTCTTCTACCAGTGAATTCCAGCTGTTACATTCAGTACAGCGCCCTAGCGATCGGGAGGTCTGGAAACCACATTCCTGACAAATCCAGCGCGACTTACTGCGAGCCATGACATTTCCCCTCGAAAAAGCTTTCCTATTTTAACTTGACTACGAGTCGATCTGAGTTCTAACGTAAGCGCCTGGTAGAGGCAGTAGGGAGGACCAACTTGTGAACGTCATTGTTCCGTTGATTGTCGCATCGGCAGTCTTTTCAACACCGGTTCTAAAGAATCAGACTGTATCCTCTGAGGCTCCGGCGTCGACGAATGACGCCGTCTTGATAGCCGATCTACCTTATGATCCCTACGCGCCAGGCCCCTACGGCAGCAATCCGCGTGGTCCTAATCCCCGTGGCGGCGATCCTCATGACGAGTATCACGACCCGAATCTTCCCGCCAATCGGGACGAAGAAGACAGAAAAGCGCAGAACAAGCCTACCCAACCGACTCCCTAGCGACGCGGACAAGCGTAGCGTTGCTTAACCTGAAACTATTATCAAGATCGCGGAGCGACCGCCGGCCGGCGATTGGTCGCTAAACTAAGTGCTTGGCTGTCCAATGGTAGTCCAGTCCTCCGTTATACTTCTTTGATGCCCGGCAACGAAGCGGGAATTTTGTCATTCCCGGAAGGCTCTGATTTCGACTGATTATGTTTGCATCTCCCGGCGCGATCCTGTTTCAATTTGGCCCGGTGACAGTCCGCTGGTACGGGGTGATGATCGCGCTAGGCTTTCTGTTGGCCGCCTTCTTTGCTTCGCGCGTAGCAAGGCGCTGGGGACTCGACTCCGAGAAATGCGTCAATGCGGCGCTGGTAAGTTTCATTGGCGGAGTGCTGGGAGCTCGCTTGTATTTCGTGGCTCTGAGCTGGTCTTCGTTTGTTTCGCATCCCGAGGATATCCTGGCCACCTGGAAGGGCGGCGGCTCGATTCACGGTGGATTAATTGGCGGAGTTTTGGCGGCGATTATCTATCTAAAACTGCACAAGATGCCGATCCTGACCTTTCTCGATATCGGCGGAATAGTATTGCCGCTGGGACAAGCACTCGGTCGCTGGGGAAATTTTTTCAACTCGGAAGCCTTCGGACGCCCGGTTCCACCGGAATTTCCGATCAAACTATACATCCCACCCGAGAATCGTCCGGAAGCTTATCTTAACTACGATTTCTTCCACCCGACCTTTCTATACGAATCGCTTTGGGATCTCACTATTTTTTCAGTCCTGTATTTCTTGCTGGCTGACAAATTACACCGCTATCCCGGACTTACTTTTCTTGTCTACCTGGCGTGTTATTCAACCGGCAGACTTCTAATTGAGATGCTCAGAGTCGACAGCATATTGCTATTTGGCTATCCTGCCCCAATCTTAGTGAGCGCAATTTGCCTTTTATTCACGCTTGGCGCGACTGCGGCGCTGATTATGAAATACCGCTTGCCGCCGGATAAAGCTCAAATCTAATTGCTTGAATGCAATTGAAATTCAGGAATTCTCAACTCTCGCTCAATTAGACTGCGAGAGATTCAAACGCTTAATTGGCGCGGCTTAAGACTCAATCGTGTGACGCAACCAGGAGCTCGGGCGCTTCGGGCTTGGGACTTTGCCAGAATGAGATTGAAAGCAATTGAAAAAGAATTGCCAGTGCAAACATTGCAAAAGGCTGGAGCGGAAAGGCAGGCACGAAGCGCAATAAATAGAAGATCCAGCTCAATGCCGGATAAGCCAAAATGAGAGTCTTCAAAATCCGGCGCTGTCTTAGACTTACCAATTTTTGATCCTCAGCTGCTTTCCAGAGCCAAATGAACGGAATTACCAACAGCACGAAGTCTTGAATATGCGTGTGCAGGCTGAAGACCAGCATCGTAAGGATAGTGATCGAAGCGCTCAACTGAAATGCCCAGGCTGTTCTGACGCACAAGTCCGAAAATGGTTTAGTCCAGAGATAGGCCACCGCAACGACCGCCAGCACAAACGACACCAGAGCCACGATTCGGCCGGCTCCTGTGTCTTGGCTCAGGAGCAAAGTGAGGATGCCGCGCACATTTTGCTGGTGCTCGGGACTGACTCCGCCAAATTGAGCGGTGGTCTCCGCATGCAAGATTACCCGCGGCCATTCCAGACAATTTTCCCAACCAAGCACAAGTACTGAAACCACCAGAGCACAGATCAGAGCAATAAGCGCTCCGGCTGCGAATCGTAAGCGTCCAACTGCAAACCCCGCCACGAAAAGGAAAGGAAAGTACTGCACCTTAACCATTAGCAAGAAGCTGGCTAAGCCAGCTTCGAAGTAGCGCCGGCCTTTCATCAGCAAGAGGAACAAAGACATACTTGCAACTAGAAACAGGCTGGTCTGTCCCAGCTCGACTGTCAGCCAGACCGGATAGCTGGCAACGCAGCCGAAGATAGCAATTACGAGCCCGAATCTTCTCAAAGATTTCGAAGCGATGCTCTGGATGGCCAAAAGCAAGCTGGTAAGCCCGGCAATCGACCAGAGCAACCAAGACCATACCAGCGGAAAGAAGGCAAAGGGAATGCATAACGCAAAGAAAAGCGGCGGGTATTGCATAAAAAACGGCATCTCTGGCACCACCGGTGCAGTCAATTTCGCCACCGCTTCCGTTTGGATCTTGGGATCGTAAATGTTTATTCTGCTGTGGCGAGCGGAAAGTCCGAGTTGTGCCGCTTCGTAGTACAGAACGAAATCGGAGACACATGGCTTGCCGTCCAGTTTGCGCGCAAATAAGGTGTTTTCTCTTACCCAGGTTGAGATCAAACCATAAGCGTTTAAGGACCAACAGATCATCAAAGCGGCATAGGCAGCCCACAATAATCGTCTGGTCGACTCACTGACCGCCATCAACACACCCCGCAATCGCTGTCCGCTCGACAAATCTCGGCCAGACTTCCGGATTCACCGCATTTGATGGCAACTGTCCGGTGATAGCGGTCAGCAATCCGTTGACTGCTAGCGCCGCCATTTTATACCGGGTCTCGACTGAAGCCGAGCCGATATGAGGCGTCAGAACAACGTTTTCACATTCTATCAGCCCGGCTGGAACAATCGGTTCGTCTTCGAACACATCGAGCCCCGCCCCTCCCAGCTGCCCTGATTGCAATGCCGAAATCAAAGCATTCTGATCGACCACCGCACCACGGGAAGTATTGACAAGAATCGCACCGGGCTTCAACCTTGCCAGCTCTGCTTTGCCGATCAGGTGGAAAGTATCCTTTGCAAGCGGGCAATGCAAGCTGACAAAATCAGACGTTGAAAGCAGCTCTTCCAGTGCAACTCTCTTGCAATTCGCAAACTCGGATAGCTCCACCCTCTTGTCTTCCGACTTGACGGCATACTGCACTTTCATGCCGAAACCAAGCGCGCGCCTTGCCATCGCTTTACCGATTCTTCCGAATCCTACTATTCCCAGAGTCTTGCCTTGAACATCGACACCGAGCATCAAATCCGGCAACCAGCCCGACCAATTTCCGTTTCGTACGAAGCAGTCGGCCTCGACTATCCTGCGCGCGCAGGATAGTAATAGTCCAAATGCCAGATCAGCAGTAGTTTCGTCCAATACTCCCGGTGTATTTGTGACCAGAATGTTTCGTCGGCTGGCAGACTCCACATCGATGTTGTCATAGCCGACTGCCACATTGGCAATCAACTTCAATCTGGGCGTCCGGGCCAAGACATCGTCCGAAAACCTTTCACTTAAGAAGGAGACAACTGCATCACATTCGGCAATCGCCTCCAAAAGCGCCTGAGTCGAACCGGAATCTGCCGGCGGCAAATGGGTCAAATTTGCTCTTGCAGACAACTTCTGCAAAAGATCGGCCGGAAGCTGACCTGTCAGCAAAACTTGAAACTGCTTACTTTCTTTCATGAATTTACATCGTCCAGTGCGGCAGGCGCGGGTCGGGCTTTATTGAGCTATGATTCTAGGTTATGAAAGTGCAGCTCGTCGATTATCTTGTTTGCACCAATTGCCGGTCGACACTCTCGCTTTGTCCAGAACACGAATATCATGCTGTTCAAAAGCAGGAGATCATATCGGGTAAGCTCAAGTGTACTTCCTGTGAGCAAGAATACCCGATTGTGCGCGGTGTTCCTCGAATGGTGCTGGAGAAGTTGAGCAGCTCGACCGATCTACATACCGGACGTAACTTCGCAATAGCGTGGAAGGTATTCCCTCGCCTGGACGAACGTTATCGACAACAATTTCTGGATTGGATCTTCCCGGTTGATGCCGAATTCTTTCAGAACAAATTGATTCTCGAAGGCGGTTGCGGCAAAGGACGCCATGCGCGCATCGTCGGAGCAAGCAAAGCGAAAGCGATTTTTGCCGTAGACATCGGCGAAGCGGTCGATATCGCTTATCGGCATGTCGGCCACGAGCACAACGTTCACGTTATTCAAGCAGATATAGCCAACCTGCCGTTCGAGCCGATTTTCGACTTCGCATTTTCGGTCGGAGTGCTGCACCACCTGGCCAAACCGATGGATGGCTTCCTGTCGATTGCCGGTAAGCTCAAGCATGACGGTTCTATTGCCGTGTGGGTTTACGGCAAGGAGAACAATTGGTGGCTCATTTATCTCGTCAATCCTTTTCGCGAGGCGATTACTTCCAAACTGCCGACAAAAGCGCTCTTGCTCCTATCTGCAACACTGGCCAGCCCAGTTTATCTTTGGGCCAAATTAGTCGCTCGTCCCTGGCAACGCCTGACTCGTAAATTCAGCTTCTTGCCGCACCTTTACTACCAGGAATATCTGTCTTACATTGCTGATTTCGATTTCCTGGAGGTTTATCACATTGTCTTCGATCACCTGGTGACACCGGTGGCGTATTACATTTCGCAAGAATACTTAAAGGAATGGTTCGCGAAAGCCAATCTGCCCGCACCGGTTGTCCGCTGGCACAACAAGAACAGCTGGTCAGCCTTTTCTAGTTTCGACAGCCGGACGCTGGCAGGCATGGCAAAAAAAGTAAGCGAGGAGACAGTCACAGGCATTGAGACCGGCAGCAGGGGCGACCGATAAAGTGTCGACACCGAGCTCGGTTGCCGGGGATGGCAAATTTGATTTGTTGCACTGTCAATTGGGCATTAAGTTGTAGATTAGGTGGAGAATGTTTGTCCTCAGGCGCTGACGGAATCAACGAAAGAGCTTCAACAACGTGCAAGATGCGGCATTTTCAGCAGTAATCACCCTTTACAACGAAGAAAAAAACGTCGAGCCGCTCACTCGAAACTTGATGGCTGCCTTCAAGAAAGAGCTCTCCGGCCGACCTTTCGAGCTGGTGCTTGTGCTCAACGGTCCGGAAGACAACACACCGGAAATCGCTCGTCGCTTATCTGAGGAGTTCAGCGAAATCTCACTGGTAGCCTTGCAAAAGAATCAGGGCTACGGTGGCGGACTGCTTGCCGGACTGTCGGCTGCACGCGGTCCAATCATAGGCATCTTAGACGGAGACGAACAGATAGAGTCCGCTGACGTAGCAAAGATTTTTGCAGAGTCGCTGTCATCGTCATACGACCTGGTGAAAGCGAAACGCACCAGTCGCGAAGATGGGATACAGCGTTTGATCGTCTCTACTATTTTCAACACAATGTTTTCGGTTATGTTCGGCCAGATAAGCGACGATATCAACGGCAAGCCGAAAGTCCTCAAAAGAACGGCTTACGAGCGGCTTAGATTGACGGCTACCGACTGGTTTATCGACGCGGAGATAATGATTCAGGCCGCGCGCTTAGGGTTATCAGTAAAAGAGGTGCCAGTAGTTTTCAGACGGCGCAAAGCCGGCTCATCGAATGTTCGACTAGAAACACTTTCAGAGTTCCTTCGAAATATGTGGAATTACAAGAATGTCAAAAAGTAAGGTGATCATACTTGCCGGCGGACAAGGCATGAGGCTTCGAGAAGAAACTGAGTATCGGCCAAAACCGATGGTGGAGGTCGGCGGCAGACCGCTCCTCTGGCATATCATGAAGATATACGCTCATCACGGCTTTGACGACTTTGTGATCTGCTTGGGTTACAAGGGCGAGATTATCAAGGGCTATTTTCTAGACTTCGACTACTTAGCCGGTGATTTTACTATCACTCTGGGACAGCGTGAAAAGATCACCTGTCACGACAAGCGCGAGGAATACGGCTGGTCTGTCACACTTGCCAATACCGGATTGAACAATGAAACCGGCAGCAGAATCAAGCAGGTTGAGCGGTATGCCTCAGACTGCGATTTAGTGCTGCTCACATATGGAGACGGAGTCTCCGACATCGATCTGACCGAGCTGGTAAAGTTTCACCGCTCGCATGGAAAAATTGGCACCGTAACCGGTGTCTCACCGCCCTCGCGTTTCGGAGAGCTGTGCATCAAGAATGGGCTCGTGGAAGAGTTCAGTGAAAAGCCGAACGTCAGCTCCGGTTCGATCAATGGCGGATTTTTCGTCTTCGATCCGCGAATTTTCTCGTTTGCCAAAAGCGATCCTGCTTGCAACTTCGAGCGAGATGTTCTACCCAAAGTGGCTGAAGCTGGCGAGCTAATGGCCTTCGACCACAAAGGCTTCTGGCAATGCGTAGACACCATGCGCGACCTGGTGCAGTTGACCCAACTCTGGCAATCCGGACAAGCCCCCTGGGTTGTCTGGTGATGGCAGGAGCCGGCAAAAGAGTGCTCGTCACCGGCGCTGGTGGCTTCATCGGGCAGCACCTGGTCAGGCGTCTGGCTAAGTGCGGCGCCAGAGTTTGCGCCACCACTCGCGGCATCGGAGACCAGAGCTCTGACAATACCGGACAGACTTTCTGGCAACGGCTGGATGTAACCGACAAGAACCGAATGATGCAGCTGCTGAGCGAGTTTCAACCGGAGATAGTCGTCAACCTGGCAGCCTGCGCCGGCGGAGACCGATCGGCAGCGAGCATTACGGCCCAAGCGGAGTCAACCCTGGGCGGGGTGATTAACCTTTCTTCCGCAGCGCTTGCATGTGGCGCACCACTGGTAGTGCACATCGGCACGGCCGAGGAATATGGCAACGGCCCGGTGCCTTTCGACGAAGAGCAAGCAACCTCTGCAATTTCCACCTATGCCGCCGCTAAGATTTCCGCCACGCAGTTCTTGCTGTCGGCATGGCGAAGTTTCGGACTGCCGGTAATTATCTTGAGGCCAACGGTTGTGTTTGGACCGGGTCAGCGAAAGCTATTGCTGCCTTATCTCTTCGAGTCCTACTTAAACAGGCAATCGCCCGAGCTGACAGCGGGTGAACAGACCCGTGATTTCGTCTACATCGACGACCTGACAACCGCCATGATTCAGTGCCTGAATCATCCTGAGCTTGCCGGCTCGATCTTCAACATCTGCTCAGGTCAGGAGTTTAAGATAAAAGATGTCATCAAAAAAGTCGCGGATCTCTGTGATTACAAGGGCGAGCTCGGGCTTGGCAAGTTGAACTACAGACCCCAGGAAGTAATGAGATACGTCGGCAGTCCGGCAAGAGCACTTGCAAAGTTAGGCTGGCAAGCAGAGACAGAATTCGACCAAGGACTGACCTTAACTCACCGGTGGTGGGTCGAACAGCTCAAAGAGCGGGGTCCTATTACAGAAGCGACCTTATGAGAGGCTCGCCACCATAAGCGACACTTAGGCCGCGAGCGCAAAACCCTTTCAATTTTGAGAATCGGCAGCATTTCTACGACGGATGGCTCGGACTCAAGTCGCCGACGAGGTCCATATGATCTCTTAGACTGCGCTCGAGTCCAGCCAATTCATATGATGTGCGAGCACTGTCCCAACCAAGCGCCAAGCTCATTAACTCAGCGACCTTCGGGGCCGCATCCAGACATTGCCGCTGGTGAAGGATGCCCAGCCTGAGACGGCGCATGAGCAGATCTTCCAGTGATACTGCCATCTCGTTAGTAACACAAAACGGCACCTCCGCCAAAATCGGCGGGAAATCAGGACAAATCCTCTGATTCAAAGTAGAGTCGGCTTCCACTATATCGACAATCAATGCCGCTTCCGATCCGTAGCTGGCAATCAGATGATCGAGCGTCGCAGGCTCGATTGAAAGCCGGCGAGCCTTGGCCGAAATTGCTGCGGTTTGCGCGAGGAAATCAGCCTTGTCCTTAAATCCGCCCAGCATCATTCTCTTGGTGCGAGACCCTTTCAAGTCGACACCAGGAAGCTGTTTCGCCACAAGCTCCATCACTTGCACCGCCATCAGCCGATAATTGGTCAGCTTGCCGCCGTTGAGCCCGATTACTCCGCCCGGGCCTTCGAAAATAACGTGCTCGCGCGAAAGACTGTTAGTGTCGCAGCTGGTTGTTTCCGGTTGGACAAGCGGTCTCAAGCCGGCAAATGAACCGATGATGTCACTGCGATTCAGCCTGTGCGTGTCAGTAAATCCGTTGATGACAGACAGCAAGTAATCAATCTCATCTCTGTCCGGTAGCGGTCTTTCAAGCGAACCGGAATAAGGTCGATCGGTGGTGCCTACCATCAACGCTCTCTGCCAGGGAACCACAAACACGTACCGTCCGTCGCGCGTAGGCAAAAACAACGCTGTATTCGTTTCGAAGGCCGAAGCCGGAACAATGATGTGAATTCCCTTGGAAGGCTGCACATGACTTTTCCAGGCCGGCTCCAGCATTTCATAGAGCTGATCAGACCAGACACCGGTGGCATTTACACATGCTTTCGCGCTAATCGTCAACTCTTGACCGGAATATCTGTCGCGACACTTAATTGCCCGCACTTTGCCTTCCGCTTGCTCGAAGCCCTGGACTTCCATGTAATTGATAGCCAGCGCCCCTTCACTGCAAGCTGACTTGATTACCTCCAGCACCATGCGGGAATCATCTGTAATACAGTCGTGAAATCTCAACCCACCGGAAAAGACTTGTGGATTGAGAGCCGGCACGGAATCAAGCACTTCCTTTTGCGACAGCCGACGGTGGTGGCGAGCACCAGAGACGGACCAGGAAAGCAGATCATACAAAGTCAGCCCAATTTCCGCCTTCAAGGAAAAAAACGGGCTGCCCTTTACCAGCGGCATGATGAAACTGAAGTCCCGAACCAAATGCGGAGCGAGCTGCTCCAGCAATCCGCGTTCGTGGCACAGCTCTCTGGTTAGTTTAAAATGGAATTGCTCGAGATATCTAAGTCCGCCATGAATCAGCTTGGTCGTTTTGCTGGAGGTGCCGGAGGCGAAATCCTCCTTTTCCACGACGATTACGGACAAGCCTCGAGAAGCGGCATCTTGAGCTACTCCTGCTCCAGCGATGCCACCGCCTACCACTGCCAGATCGAACTCTCGGGTAGAAGCAATCTGCAAAGACTGGGCGCGAGTTTTCATCTTGCTACTTTACTTTGTCTTTGAGGTAGCCCAGACCGAGACCGAGCGCACCGCCGACGGCTGCGGCTTTGACCGAAGTCTTGGCCGTCCCGTGACCCTTGCTGGCGGCCATCCCGAGCCCGAGTCCAGCCAGTGTACCAACGGCAGTGTCTTTGACAATCGGATGATTCTTCATCGTCTTGCTGGCGGAGATAGCACCGACACCCGCTCCAGCGCCGGCACCGATCGCCGCGCCGCGCATAATACCTTTACCGCTCAAGAGTCCGGTCACTGCTCCGGCGGCGGTTCCCACTCCAGCACCAACGGCGGCACCACGCACTTTCGGATGCTCGGCAAGATACTGCTTGACACCGCCGGTCTTAGCGGTCGTCTTGGAGGCATGACCGCTCAAAGTAGTGTCCGAGGCGCAGCTAGGAGCCGGGCAAGCAATCGCCAGTATGGTAAGCGACGCAAGCAATGTCTTGCTAACAAAAGTTGTCATGAACCCTCCTCTTTCGGCTTGGTTGAGCATGCTTTCAGCTTCAGCAGCTCCAGAAATTATATCCCTGTTCGGTCTGTCTCTATTTAATAAGTCTAAGTTGTCGCTGCTTAATTGCCTTCATCGCGCTCCAGGCTCATCAATTGACAACGATCCGCATCGGCTCCAAGACCTTAGCAACCTTATAATTTGCCCATATTAGTTGAACTCTGCCACTTGAGTAGAGAAAATTGGTGGACGAAAAGTCGTATCCCCCGGGTCGCTTTCAATCCCGTTATCAAGTTGTTAGCCAGAGCGAATGATTTGCTGAGCCAAAGCATTCGCACGGCACGAACGATCGACCCGATTCCACAGACACTACGGAAGGTCCTATTTTGAAGAGTCACATCTGGTTCTCACCTCGAAAAATGAGCATCGCTTGTCTTTCGCTTGCGCTTTTAATCGGCAATACGGCGATAAGCACATTAGCGGCTGATCAACCGGCAACCCAGATTCCGATTCCATCAGCGCCGGAGATTCCGCAAACTCCGGAGACCATAGATAAGGTTCTTCAGCTCGAAGCCGATGCCAGAAAACTCATGGAAAAGCGTGAAGTCGACAAAGCTCTGGTGAAGACTCAAGAAGCTTACGGCATGTCGCTTGAAATGAAGTATGCCGACGGACAGGGACGCGCTCTGACATTGATGTGCGAACTCTATTTGCAGCGTGGTCAAGCCACCAAGGCAAAAGAACTGGGCGAAAATGCAATCGAGATGCTTGCGGAATCCGGCGACAAGAAATCGCTCGGTAAAGCCAGAGTAGCTCTGGCTCAAGCCTACTTCATGATGGACAACCCTGTCTGGGCAGCCAATCAGCTCGATCAAGCTTTGAAATCATTTACGCAATTCGGCACTAATGACGCCGCCGAAGCAGCCAAAGTGATGACTATTTCCGGAACCGTCCTGGTCAAAATGATGAAGATCAAGGAAGCGATCCGTTTCTATCAAGGTGCTTGCTCTTATTATGAGCAGGCTGGCAACATCGACGAATCGGTTAAAACTCGCATCTCGCTATCGGGCATGATGCGTGAGCTCGGCTGGCTGGTAGCCTCGCAGGAAGAAGCTAACAAAGGATTGGAGCTCGCCCGCCAGACAAAAGACAAGGCTTTGGTGCCGGCAGCCCTGGCAGCTCTGGCAATCGCTCAATACAACTTGGGTGAGTATGCCAACGCTCGCAAGACCTATGAAGAGCTGCTCTATTTGAAGTCGCCGAACGAACTGGCGATCGCCAGACTGCAAGCAGGCTATGCCCACACACTGGCTGGCAGCGGCGACCTACTTCCAGCCAAGGCGGTAATGGAAGTCGCGCTGAGATCTCTGAAAACCAAAGGCACGCCGATCGAGCAAGCACAAGTACTTAACACTTATGGCTGCATCGAAACGCTGGATGGACACTACACCAGAGGTGCACAGCTGATCACCCAAGCGCTCGAGATGGTCTCGATGGTGCAGCCCAAGCAAGACTTTTTCGCTATGGTCATGCTTCAAAATCTGGCAGCGGCAGAGTCACGCAACAATGATAATCGCAATGCCAAAGCGCACTTGCTTGCTTGCTTCCCTTATTTAAAGAAAAGAAAAGACAATCTGACGGAAGGTCGCGTTTATGCGGCTATTGGCGAAGTAAGCCTCAATCTTCAAGACCCTCCCGAAGCTGAGAAGTATTTGAGAGCAGGCATTACGGTCAGCGAAAAGATCAATGATGACGCCGCCCTCTGGCGCGACTATACCAATCTGGCCACTTTGCAGTTGTCGCTTGGACAGCAGCAGCAAGCCAGAGAATCGTTGAATAGCGCATTGTCCTACTTCCGCTCACCACAGGCTGGCTGGTTCGCGTCACCGGAGCGGATAGGATTCCCAACCCCGCGCGAAGACCTCGGACAACAACTAGTATCGCTACTGGTATCACAGGGCTTGGTAGAACAGGCACTGCTAACCGCCGAACAATTGAAAGAAGAATCCTTCATCAATGACTGGTTGAGACAGGGTGGTGAGGTGAAGCCTTACGACCGGGACATTTTTAACGACCTGGTCAATCAAAGAGCTCACTTGCACGCTGCCGAAACAAACACAACTCCCGATAAGCTCTTGAAGGATTGGCAAAACTGGCTGGTCCGCTTCAAACAACTTGCATCGACAAACCGAGCGCTGGCTCGATTGATTGCACCGGTAACGGTCAGCTATCAAGACATCGTGAAGGGGATTCAGACTAACCACGCAGTAGTCTTGGATTACTTGGTGGGGCCGCATTCGACAATCGTATTTACAATCGATCAGTCAGGCCGGCTTAGTGCAACTAAGCTCGCCGTCGGTCGGGCAGAGCTGCAACCGCAGGTTTCATCCTTGCTTTCAGCCACCAAGCCGGATGCGCAAGTGGAGCGCCGCACTTTGCAGCAGCTTTACCAGGAGCTCTTGCCGGAAGCTGTGCGCGCAGTGCTGCCGGATAATCCCGACCAAACAGTGGTTGTGCTTCCGGACGGCGTATTGTTCAACTTGCCATTCGGAGCGCTCGTCGATCGCTCCGGCAAATTTCTGATCGAGCACCATACTTTGACGCTGGCCTCTTCGATGGGAGTTTTTCTTGACAGCCCGCCTCCTTATACACATGACATGAGCGTGGTCATGGCTCCGGAATCAGCCCCATCCACTGCCAACGGCAACAACTACGAAACCAACCAGATTGCCAGTTTGTTTCAACCGGATTTGGTTACCAACCTGGTCGGTCAAGAAGCGGAGCTAAGCAATCTGCAGGAGCAGGCGAAAGGCCG
>CAZSNX010000001.1:35654-40884 GCA_964607945.1 uncultured Candidatus Obscuribacterales bacterium | reverse complement strand
TATGTTTGGCGAGATCGGTTTTGGTAATTTCGCCTTTTTCGTTTACAGAGATTGAGATTTTTTCGTTATGCGGTCCGCTAAATGTCTTTCCGCCGTCGTTAGAATGCCAATTCTGCCCGCTTTTATCCTTGTAATCGGTTAGCTTGCCATGATCCCATTTAAATTCTTCGGTAGTCTTTTGGCCCTTAGAATTTACGCCAGTAACCTTCGTGACATGCCCTTCTTTGTCTGTAACAACTTGCGAACCACCCGGATATGACTTCCTCTCACCACCGTCGGGATTCTTTCCGACCTGAACCCACTTCTTGTCTTCTACTCTGTAATGAGCCTCCGGCTTCCCAGTATCGGGATTGACCGCGTAAACGTCTTTCGAGTCTTTGCTCGGTTTCACAAAAATGTAGTCGCCATTCTTCCCTTTGCCATGACCGACTATCTGAGAGCCCTCAGGCAAGTGCTTCTTGAACTGTTCGTTGAGTTTCTGCAGTTCGCGCTTAGTTGCCGCTGCTTCGGCATTCTCTTCCAACTTCTTGTGGTCGTTGACGTCTTTGTGCTGATCTTTGTAAGCTTTCTTTTCAGCGTCGTGCCCGGCAAAAATATCGTGGACCAGCTTTTGTCCGTGCTCAGGTTTCTGTCCGCGTTCGAAAACGGACTTATTGGGGTCCTTGAAGTGGGAATCTTCAACTTTGGACTTCGTACTCATCCTAGTTCCTCCCGAACCTGATTGCCTTTCAGCACTCTTTGAATCTTACACCGGTTGCCAGCAATCTCCTACCATTTATGCTCCAAGATGCTAGTGAACTATTTTTTCTTCAGATCTACGTAAAATTCCCAATCAGTTTCACTTTCCGTTTCTGCTCCTACTCTGCATACCTTTCGGCTCATCAGGCTTACTCCTAGAGTCTCCTGAACCGCGCTGTCACTTGCATGCCACCATCAATAGTTTCATAAGATACGGTCTGCTTAAGTGGATCCAAATTCAAATCTCTGACCTGAAAGCTATTTCGAATAAACTGCCCAGGCTTTAGAGGCTCTGTAACGAAGAAGCGATCTTCGCCATTGTTGTTGGAGAATTGATCGATCCTAAAACCATTGTTCAACAAAGCAACAGCTTGATCGCCACTTTCCGTGCGAAAGAAGATATTACCTGTTGCTCGATCGCATAGGACCGCCGCTACAATCTGAGCCTCTCGCGCTCGCCTTCCCGGCGACGCTACAGGTACAAGCACATACTTGGCTGGATCGTTCGACCTTAGTATGCATGTGCCATCGGACAAAAGGATCTCTGCTACCTCATCGCCACTAAAAATGACGTCCCAAAGCCACTCTCCACTCGTCGTTTCAACTCTCAAATCGACCTCACGTCCCACTGCTGCAACGGCCGTAGCAGCCTGCTCAAACCCAATCAGTCTTGCAGCTGATTCCGGTCTCTCTGGTTGGGCCGGACTTTCCATACCGTGCACAGAAGTCGACTCGGAGTCCGGTTCGTATCCTTGAAATGCTGAATTCTCTTCTAAAGCTTCTTCAGCACTTTCAAAGTCATCGACGTCAGGAAGTTCGACGAATTCGCTATCCTGGCTCTCAGCGTCTGGTGAAATGGATTGTTCTTCTTCGGTATCTTGCAGAGCATCGATGCTCGCGATTAGATCTTCACCAAGAGCCTCGGCAAGCGGATCTAGTTCCTCCAGTCCCTCATCTGCTTCCGGCTCCGGCTGCTCGATATGAAAGATAGCCTCTTCAATGCTAAGGTCTGAATAAACAAAAAATCTCTTGCCGTCCTCAAGAATCTCACCGAGCACTACCCGATCGTCACTGCCGGTCGGACTGTCGCTTTGACCAGGCTTAGTGTGAAAGGCGGCAATTGTCTGCTCTAATGCCTGTCGCAAGATTCCCGGCGGAGAACCGTCTTTTAAAATCGACTGGTCGAGATCGAATCTCTTTCCGCCATAGATGTACTCTTTCAAATGCTCTTCGGGAAGCAACTCCTTAGCCAAGCCAAAGACGGAACTTATCCCGCTCGAAGAACCCTTCTTCAGCTTTCCTAGATAGCTCTTGTATCCATCAACATGCTCTTGCAAACCGGCAAATGCTTGAGCCGGAGATGCTGATTCTTCGTCGTCATCTTCATCGCTCATTGAGCATCTCCTCTTTCCCGGCAACAGCTGCGGACTATCTCCGCGAGCTTGATGACGGACTACCCCAATAATATATTCCACAAACGCTTTGAATTCTCACTATTTTCGCACAAGAAAGTTCATCTCGACCGTCCACCAAGCCAAGCCTGGTCTGCAATTGCTGGCGTCTCCAGTCAAAAGCTTCAATTTTTAGCTTATGAGCCAGATATGTTAAAACCGCCAGCCAAGAGGCTCGGACTGACTTTCGCAGGCAGACCATTTCTTGAGAACACATTCCGCGGACATTACCAGCCACCCAATCGGGAGTATCACTAATCAGTCATCTCACCCAACAATCAAACCAGGCTGGATCTCGAGGAACTCTCATTTATTAGGTTTCGATTACGCAAGATTACTTATCCGGGCCGGCTACTTCCTTCTCGATTCGCTCGGCATCATTGTTGCGATTCAGCTTTCGCAGGAATCTAGCATAGCCCCTGAAACATTCGTTTCGCATAGAATCAGAACTTGGTTGAACTTTCTTCAGGATTGCCACTCCATGTCTGATAGATGCAGCCGAGCGCATAAATAGGTTGAGCACAAGCGTTTGAGTTTGGTCCTTCCTCGCTTTCCGCATGAGCAATGCGTTTGTTGCAAACGGCTTCGGACTCCTGCCATTTCATCTGATCGCTTAAGACAGTCGTCAAGTCCATCAACGAAGTGAGGATGAACGCCGAACGCAACCGGCATCTTAGCAGCGTTCACTTAGTCCATTACTCAGCACGCAAAGCTTCAATCGGATCGAGCTTCGCTGCGCAACGGGCCGGATAAACACCAAAGAACAGTCCGACCAGTATGGAGACACCGAATGAAATAGCCACCGAAAATGGTGTCACAATCGTTGTCCATTTGGCGAAGTACCCAATTGCATGAGAACCGGTTACTCCAACAATGATACCGATCAACCCTCCGCAAAGCGACAATACCGTGGCTTCAATTACGAACTGCCACAATATATCCTGTTGCCGCGCACCAACAGCCTTGCGAATGCCTATCTCTCTTGTTCGCTCGGTTACCGAAACGAGCATTATATTCATGATGCCAATCCCGCCAACCAGCAATGAGATACTGGCAGTGGAACCAAGCAGCATAGTGAATACACCGGTTACAGATTGAGCGGTTTGCAAAAGCTCCATTTGCGTCCGAATCATGAAATCATCTTGCATCGGAGGCTTTATCTTATGCCTGAGCCGCAAGAGATTGGTGATCTGAAACTGAGCCGGCAAGATGTCGTCCTCTGTTTTAGCCTGAGCGAGGACATATTGAACTCGATGTCCGGTTACGGCGTTCAAGCCGAACAAGTGATTGTAGGCAGAAGTAATCGGCACAAATATTTGATCGTCCATATCTCGGAATTGATTAGAGCCTTTGTGCTCCATCACACCGATTACATCGAAACCCTGCCCTTTCACCAGTACTTGCTTACCGATCGGATCTTCGCCGGTGGAAAACAGATTACCCACCACCGTCTCGCCCAGTACGCAGACACGCGCGTTGTGCTCGATCTCGGATTGATTGAAAAATCTTCCGCGAGCGACATTGAAGTTTCGTACCGTCGGATACTCGGGCAACGTGCCCATTACGTTCGTGAAGGTATTTTGATTGCCCAGCTGAACCTGAAGTTGCTGATCAAGTCCGGGCACGACATTTTCGACCGCAGGACAAACATCTCTAATCGCCTGAGCATCCTCCCAGGTCAAGGTTGACGAACTGCCCTGACCCAGCGAAACGTGACCGAGCGAGGCAGCCCCGGCGCGCACATAAAGAAGGTTGGAGCCCAAGGACTGAATCTGCCTTTCGGTCTCAACCTTCGCTCCCTGCCCGATCGCCAGCAAAGCAATAACAGCCGCAATTCCGATGATTATTCCCAGAACTGTCAACCCGCTGCGCATCCGGTTTGCGGCGATGCCCTGCCAAGCCAGCTGTATCAATTCCCAAAGATTCATGAATTTATGCCAGCACTATTTCGAATGACCAAAACCGCGCGGAATTTGCGGCTGACTGCCACCACCGGCACCACCGCCGAATCCCATTCCGCCTCTTCCCGGCATCTTGCCTGTATCGGCGGCAAAGCCTTGCTCTTCCAATTGCGACTTCGACAATCCAAGAAATACTCGAGAGCCGTCTTTCAGCCCATCGAGTACTTCGGTGTTCGTACCGCAGGTCGGACCGATCTTGATAGACTTAAATTTCGGTTCGCCGTCTCTATCTGGTACCAACACCCCGGTCTTTCCTTGCTTGGACATGATGCAGGCAGTCGGAATTAAAAGCGCATTTTCCTTGGTTCCTGCCAGGAATTCGGCATTGACGTTCATGCCAGACATCAGCAGGTGACCGCTGTCGTCTTCGATGGTGGCATGCACTTCAAAAGTAGTGACATTTTGATTGATGACGGCTTCGGGAGCGATCAAGTTCACTTTGCCGTGAAACTGCTTATCAGGATAAGCGTTTGCCACAATCTCGACCGATTGACCTAGTTTTATCCTGTCCATATCAGTTTCAGCGACTGCGGCTACCAACTCCAACCTTCCTGCAAGCGACACAATTGAACTGGAGGTGGCGGAAGTTGTGGCGGCCGAAGTGGTAGGAGTAACTATCGCACCTTCATCCGTGTACTTTTGAGTGACTACTCCATCGAATGGCGCCTTTATCTTAGTGTCATTGAGTTGACTTTCCAGAAATTGCAGATTGCCTTCAGCCTGGACAAGGGACATATGAGCTGCCTGCTTGTCCTCAAGCCGAAATCCATCCTTCATCATGCTGTACTGCTGTCCGGCAGACTCGAGCTCAGCCTTACTTTGCGAAAGGACAGATTCCTGCTGCTTCAACTCGCGCTCATACTGCTCTAACAAGGCGCGCGACACTTTTGCTTGCGTTACGGCATTCAATCGCTCCTGATCCGAGATAGCACCTTGAGCAGCCAGATCTGTCAGTCGTCGAGCATTGGTCTCATCTCGCAAGACCTGCGCGCTGGCAGACTGTATGAGAGTCTGACAGCGACCGACTGCCTGCTCGGCATTGCGCACCATGCTTTCCGCGCGTGAGACAAACGCTCGCGA
>CAZSNX010000001.1:29286-35644 GCA_964607945.1 uncultured Candidatus Obscuribacterales bacterium | reverse complement strand
GTCTGTTGCCGTGCATCGCCTTGTCATTGTTTGCTTTAGCAGCTAGATAAGCACCGCGCGCTGCTTGCACCTGGCCCAGCAGATTGCTGTCATCCATAATCGCCAGCACTTGCCCGCGATGAACGTATTCACCTTGCTTAACCAGCAGTTTCTTCAACAATCCGGTCACTTTCGGACTGATCTTGACTTGATTAAATGGTCTGATTACACCGCTTGCGATCACGCGCACATCAATCTGCCCGCGCTTGACTTGTACGGTCTTCTTTTGCCACGCGTAGACTGCCTGGTCCTTCGACCAATACCAGTATCCGCCGGCACCGAGTGCAGAAATGAGCAAAACCGCCAGAATCAGCCTTACCCACCAGGCACGCAGGCCACCTGCGCCGAGCGCGCCGACCTCTGTTTTCAAACCCTGTTGTAACAACTGACCAACCTGCTTGCGGCGACGTCTTCAAGAACCTAACTTGCCAGTTCTATCCTACCCCGATAGTACCTTTGAACAACCGAGACGTCAAAACAAGGACAGAGCCGCTACTTAAAAGGACTCGAAAAGAACCTGACCGAGTTCTCCGAGAGTCTTGAACGTGGCCCGACAACAATCAAGATCCAAAGCGTTGAATGATTTCGGCTGCGATAGAACTATTCCGGCATCACTCTTAACGGTCAGCTCGTTGAATTTCGAGTATTCCTCAAGCGACATCAGCCGATCGAAGTTGCCAGGGTATTTAACAAATCGCTCGGCAAGGTTCTCATCGTTATGCGAGAAAACGAATTTCGACTCCAGTCTCTTGTCTCGAACCGACATTCCGCGCGATTCGAATAGAAGTATGTGCGTAAAAAAACCCATGAAGCCTCGACCCATGCGGGGATAGACAACCATCTGCAAGGCATCGGCAGGACGTAGCCGATTAGGGTCTTCAATCACCTCGGTCTCAACTAGATACATTACACCGAATGGCCACCCTGGACTGATCGCTTGCAACGTTGCCGGAAACCCCAAAATAGATCCTTTTACGCAAACAGCCAGTCCGGAATCAGGTGAGCGTTCTATCCGTCCGTCCAGAATCTCGGCAACGGACTCCATTTTTGCCTGCAGATCGATCATTTAGTTTCGGCTGGTTGAATGAAGGTAAAGTCATTCTGGGCGCCCTTCTCCTCCGGCGCAGCAGCAGCCGGTGCACCGGCTGTTGGCAGCGGCGCTGAATCGGAGCCATTGCTGGGCGGCGGGAGCACATTCATTTTAACTTCCGGCTCATCGCTTCCGCCGGAAAACTGTCCTTCCAGCGCAGACAGCTGCTTCTTCGCATCGCGAACAAAATCGGCATCCGGCGCCAACTCGATCGCTTTGGACAGCAGAACGTTGGCTTGAGCAGTATGCTTATCACGATTCAACAGTGTGCCGGAGCGATAGAAAGCATCAGCCATTCCAGGGTTTATTCGGAGGGCATTTACATATGCATTTAGCGCCGCCGGATAGTCCTTTTCGTTTTCGAGCGCATTGCCCATGTTGTAATAAGCCGATGCAAAATTCGGATCGGTAGCGATCGCTTGCTTCCACTTCTCCATCGCCTCTTGAACCTTGCCGCGAGCATAAAGCACGGTGCCGAGACCATTTAAGGTCGTCGGGCGGCCTGGCTTCAAGACTAATGCTTTGTTGAATGCATCCACAGCTTTCGAGTAATTTCTCTGCGCTGCATAAATCAACCCGAGATTGCTATAAGCCTCTTCCATTCTGGAATCTGCTTCGATTGCGCCTCTGTATTCAGCAATCGCCTGATTGAGGAAGCCAGATTGATGCAGCTCCACTCCTCGGTTGTAATGCTTAACCGCAGCTTCGGCATATGGTCGTTTATCTTCACCCTGCGCCTGGGCTGAGTTTTTCATCTCCGGATCGCCCGGGGCCTTTTCATTAGCAACTCCGGGCTGCTCAGCAGAGCCAGCCTGTGGGGCAGCCGGCTCATGTTCAGCACCGGCTTGGGAAACGAGCCAGCGTCCGCTCAAATCGGCGGCAGCACAAAAATGACCGGCACCCATCTGGGATACGAGAACGGCAGCAGCGGTTCCAATCAGAAAGATTCTCTTCAGCACGTGCTCAAACTTCCAACAAGCTGGGTATTGCAGATAACTGCCTGCATCTAATTATAAAACACCCAGCCAGTGGCGCCTCTTTCGAACTGTTTGGAGGAAATTTATGTAATCTGGCAAATTGCTTGTATGCCAGTACAGGCTTTACTTTTACAATCAGGCACATGACATCGAGCAGGCAGAATTTTCAGTACGTAGTTACAACATTGCCACCGTGGTTATACGAGTTATATGCTGAATACAGGTTTGCTGGAACCAAACGACAGTTGCGCTCTTATCCCTGGTGCCACTAACAATGACTGAAGAAACCAACCCTGAGGCTCCCAAGCCTGTTGTCGAGCACGTCGAACTGCACGACTTAGCCGAGTCTGCCAGTAATTCTGCGCTCAATCACACAGAACAGATTGCAGTTGAATCCTGGAGTTCACCAGTTCCCCCAACCGATCTGGGCAAGGCTAATAGCCAAGTTAACAATTTAACTCTCGAAATGGGCAGCGGAGATAAGGTACCCGACCTTTTTGCCGACAATCCATACACCATGTTGGCAGCCTCCTTCCTGGCTCCTGACAAATCATCCGGTCAGGCAAAGCTGGAAACGGAGAAGACCGTTACTAATCAGCCAGTCGATCAGTTCATTCATGATGACGGCTCCGTCTTCTTCCTCTCCGAGGTTGACTCCGGAAGGCATCTTAAGCCACCGGATGCCAGAGAGATAGCGGAGATGAAAAGGTTGGTGGAAGATTTGAGAGCGAAGTTCGAAATCCTCTCGAGCAGTCAGGTTAAGGATAAACACGTTCAGCCGGACATCATCATCGACGCGCAAGGAGTGCCGCATCTTAACCCGGACAAGAAAGAACACAATCCAAATGAACCGCTCGTTATCGAAGTGGAATCGACGGACGGCAGTGCAACTTGGTCAGCAATCATGGCGGATCAATTACAGAAAGCCACCGTTCGAGATCTAATTAGTTACTTCCAGATGCAGCATCCGGATGCTCCAGTCCCCTCCGATTGGTTGGACGTCCTGGCCAAGTCACCGGACTTGCCAGCACCAGGCAGAAGTGCTGGTGGCGGCAGCGGTGGCATCAACTTTCGTAGCGGCGACGGCGGAGGATTCTCCGGTTCACACGGTGGTGGAAGAGGCTCGATTAGCCATCAGATTCCGAAAGAAGTACTTCAGGGAACCACCGTAGGTCATGCAACAAGATTGGAAAACGATCTGACACCAAAGCTGAAAGATTCGCTCAACCTGCATAACTTTGTCGACAGAGTCGTATCTGCAGTCAGCGGCAATGAAGGTAATTTCAAAGCCATCAACGGCAATGATGGTGGCTACGGAATTTCAATCGGTATCCGCCAGTGGAACCAGAAAGTCGGAGAGCTTCCGACCTTGTTGAAGTCCTGGCACGATAAAGATCCCGCCAAGTTCGACCAAATTTTCGGTCAGTATTCCAAAGATCTCTTGAAGGAAGATTGGGTGCGCAATACCAACTTTCATTCCCAACCGGGGCTGATGGACGGTGTGAAAGCCGCCCTGGCCGACAAGGAATTTCAGGACGTACAAGTGCAGCTTGCGCGTGAATTCGTGGTGCGGGGCATCCAGTTAGGTATGAAATACGGTTTCAAGAGTGAGCTGGCCCTGGCCGAAGTTGTCGATATTGCCAATCAAAAGGGCATGGGCGGTTGCGAAGACGCATTAAGTAAACTCAAGCGTGAAGGACAGCAAGGCATGCTGAGCAACGATGAAGGCAGCCAAGTCAGGAGACTGGAACAATTGGCCAATCGCCCGCATGGTACCAAGCGGCTAGCTTCCCTCGAATCTCAGTTTCGCGCTTCCACATCGATGGACACTTAGACAGACTTACCGCTTTCTAGGTACTGCCACTCTTCTGGTCCCAAACAGCGCCTCATTTCCGGCATGATAAAGATCTCGAAGCAAGATCGGCTGAAAAGCCAGATTGCCGACAGAGGCTAATCCATCAGCCAACCCCTCGGCGGTCGACGCACTGGCACCGACTCTCCCTAAAGTTTGAGCCGCCCCAATCTGCTGGCTTGCACCTTCAGCCGCCGCTATTCTCGATAAAGACGACTTCGCTGCCCCCCCGAGCAGATGCCAGCTCGCTGCTCCAACGAAGCATGCGGTTCGTCCGTAATTAGCATATCTCAGCGCCGTTATCTCATTTGCACCGGCATTGTTTAGCAATCCGCTTGCTCCCAGACCGAAATGAAAGCCATGCTTTGCAGCTACCTGCCATCCAATCGTGCGCACACCCGTCTTGAGCGCCGTGTAGAGTCCAACTCCACCGCTGACCGTCATCGCTCCATCCATTACCGCCATCAGAGTTTTGCCACCATAATGCCAACGCCGCTGTGAATCTCTCCAGGATTCGAGATCTTTGGCTTGAATCAAGCAGTCGCCACTGCCGGAAGGCACCCTCACAAAGGCGTCGGGTTTGTAGACATTGGTAGTGACGATTGGCTTTCCGACATTTTCCGCTCGGCTATTCATGTAACCGTACCAAGGGATCTTCTGATATTGAACAATCGACTTCACCGAGATCATGCCGTCAATCTCTTTGATATCCAAACGGCATTCAACCAGATTGTAATCGGCAGTCACACCGGAGCCTGCGACTTTATCGGCATCGGCTGCTAGAACATCGCCCCGACCGTTAAGTAGCAGCTTTCCATCGGCCTTCGGGTAATCCCCCCAGAGATTGAGCACCGACTGATCGGCTACCGCTTTGTCGATAGCGCCGGCATTCTTGCTCAGCCAATCTCGCAAGACCTCAATCCTTCGCCGATCTCCGTCACCACCATCAAGCATTTTAGGCAAGTCCAAACTCAAATGGACGATATCACCGGCAGCACCACGCTTAATCTCGGCGCCGGACGGAAGATCTATGGCAAACGTTGCACCAGATTTAGTCATCCGGTCCAAGGCAACGATTCGTTGTCCTACCTGCTGACTGAGTTCCAGAAGCGCTCGCGTTGCTTGAATCCAACCTCTTTGATCGAATTCCGGTCGATAAAGCCAGCCTTCCGGCAAGTGATTCTTCCTGATAGTAGTCTCAATCTCGCTTCTAATCGCAGAGAAATCCACCGCACTTTCCGCGCGGCGCAACCAGTCGATAGTCAGACCAAGTGTTTGCATCTGCTCTGCAGACGGCGGTAAAGCTGCATCCAGACCGAGCGAGTAGCTCGACGGATGTGCACCGGCTGACCGACCGACCTGTCTGCTTGGATCACCGGTTGACCCTTTGAGCGGTGCCGGCTCAGGCAATCCTTTAGGAACATCAAGCCGACCCTCCTTCAATTTGCGCAACGCATCAGGAACAGCCTGGCACTCCAGCCATTGCAAACAACGCCCGTAAGCCTCTTTCGTAGCCGGTCCGAAACGCACCGGCTGGTCGAATTGGGATTGCCGCTCTTCATCAAATCGTTTCTTGAGATCGCTCAGCTTTGCGTCGGCAATGCCTGAGCCGGCTTTGCCCGAATCAGAGCCTTCCCTGGCAGTGTGATTCAACAAGAAACCGAGCGTGCGCTGTAGAAGTTGCACGTTGATTCGCTCGTCTGCGCTCAGCGCTTTCGAATCATCCCGAGCATGCCTGCGCCCGCTGCAAGATTCAGCTCTCAGCCTCTCGCCAGGACTGTTGCTCGCCAAAGACGCATCAGCATTGGCGCCGCCATCTCCGGCAGGCAAATCAAAGCGCTCGGCTATGCCCCCACCCATAGTTGAGACCTCAATGGCTTCCGACAGTCGGATTTTCCAACTCGCCAACTTGGTCTCGGCGCAGCAGATCCAATCCGATAGTCAGCAAGAAGACGGCACTGCTACCTCTTCCGAGAAACTTGGCGAACTCACGACCGCCGCGCACATTTTCCCAAATAGACGACTCGGCGCTTTCGGACTTTCTTTGCGATTCAGGCGATTTGCCTGCAGTATTCTCTGCGCTGCGCTCAGCAGCGTCTCCTTTTAAATCCCGAAAGTCCGATGAGAGCGGGTCCTTTGACTCGGAATTGGCAGATTGGCTGTCTTTGCGACCGAAACTGCCTCTCTGCCGTCCTTCAGCAGCGGCTGAAATACTGAGGTCGCTCCCTTCTACATCACCATTTGCCCGTTCCAGCCTAAACCTGCCATCCGGCGCACAGATGCTTCTGGCACCGCTCGGCAGCTCTTGAATGATCCAGTCTCCGCCGCTGATAGACTTTGCACCGGATTCGGACTCGACGATATAGGTACCGGTAGGCAATCTGGTTTCACGCGAACCAA
>CAZSNX010000001.1:16417-29276 GCA_964607945.1 uncultured Candidatus Obscuribacterales bacterium | reverse complement strand
CATTGCTTGACCAAACGGCTTGAAGTCATTCGTCTTTGTCTGATCGGCAAGGATTGTCGTCTTAGCTCCATCGATACCGATAATCTCCCGGCGTACATTGCCGCTGTCATAAACAATTGTTCTTGGTCCTTCCAGCGCCCGTTGAGTGGCTTCTTGCCGTCGGACTTCACATTCCTGCTTGCGTTGCAACGCTTCTTCTTTGCGTTTTGCAGCCTCCTCAATTCTTTGTTGCCGTCCTTGATCCGTTGCTGCGGTTTTCTCAACACCGTCTATCTCCATCGGTGCAAGATTGTTGCTTGCTCCCTGCTGCTTGGCTTCGAGATCTTGCGCGCGCACCTTCCTTTGCTCTTTAAGCGAGCCAGAGTTTGACTCGGTACTAGCCTTTTTATCACCACTGCCGGTATCAGCCACTTCAGCCGGTCTTGTCAACTGATCTTTCTCAGCCATGATTCATGATTCCCCTTGCTCAACCAGAGGAATTGTATTTACCGCCAGTGACTCGGTGGTGACATGCGAATCAGTGCAAAATTCTTAGCCAGCCCGCCCCAACTTCACAGCCAGCCCGCGCAGCCCGAGAAGATAACTGTCCGCCCCAAATCCCAATACGACTCCGGCCGCCACATCAGAGAGATAGGTTTGATGGCGAAATTGCTCGCGCGAGTGGATATTGGATAAATGTACTTCGACAAAGGGCACATTCGCCGCCAAGAGCGCATCTCGCAATGCAATTGAGGTATGTCCGTATGCAGCCGGGTTGATCAATATTCCTTTGACGCCCTTTGCCGGCGCCTGTTGAATCGCATCAATCAGCGCACCTTCGTGGTTGTGCTGGAACGACTCTACTTCCAAACTAAACTCCGTACCCAGCTCGCGCAAAGAAGAGTCGATGTCGCTTAAACTGGCGCTGCCGTAGACGCTGGTTTCTCGCGAACCGAGCAGATTCAGGTTAGGTCCATGGATAACCAGAACTTTCAAGCTATTCCTTCATCGCTTCTAATGCGCACTGAGCTTCCACAAAGAAGGGATCGTTACGCTGAAGAAGACCATTACTGGTCACATGATTCAACAACTTAGCAAGGAGGTCTTTTACCAGCATTTTGCTTCCGTCAATGTCCAGCTCTTCAACCACCAGAAATGTCACCGACGCCAGCAAGACGCGACCTTCCGTAACTCCCAACTCAGCAGATGCGGTAATTTCAGCAAGCATGCCGCTATCTACCGTGCCTTCATACATGAGCTTGTGGCAAAAAGGACCGACATTGCTCTTGAGCGCCTTGCTTCGATTCTCAGGAAGGGTTGCGGCCGCTCGAATCAGATTCAGTTTGTTGCCCGCCTCGCCTAGCGATTCGGCGCTATCGACTAGATTTCTTACTTGATTGGCCTTCGTGTTGAATTGGCGACGTAGCTCCGTTTCCGCGACATTGGCAGCCGGTTTAGTCGCTTGATCGAAGCGCTTATCGTAATAGTCCTGCACTTGCTGTCGCTTCAGCTCAACACCAAACGGCATCAACTCGAGGAATATAGATTCCAACCCCTCCAGTTGAGACTGGATGTACATCAGTTCTTCCTGGGAGACCGACAAGCTCAATACCCTCACTGTAGACGCGAGCCACTTTCACTTGACAGCAAAGCTGTTCACCTACGCCATTTTAGCAATGCTGCAGGCAGTTAAGCTGAGATATTGAGCAGCTTGACTATCTCGCCGGCTACCTCCTCAGCGGTAAGACCGGTCGTATCGACCTGATGGCGAGCCTTTCGATAGTATTGCCAGCGGTTTTGCAAAAGCAATTCCAATCTTTCTGTAAGCGCTCGAGCATGGTCGCCAGCCTCGGTATTAGGCCCGACGGCAAGCAACGGTCTGCCGAGATCATTGCTCAATCTGGTAACAAGCTCCTTTACAGAAGCATGCAGACAGATGACCTCGCCCAGATTGCAAAGAAGCTCGAAGTTACCAGGAGCAACCGGCAAGCCACCGCCGGTTCCAATGACCGTATCTTCGAGGTTGATAGCTGTTTGGCCGCTTACCAGTCCATCCAGAAAGTCCCGCTCCAGGCGGCGAAAGTGCTGCTCTCCTTGAGATTCGAAGATCTCAGCGATAGTTGTGCCGATCTGGGTCTCAATCAACTTGTCGGTATCGAAGAATCTCCAATTCAGGCAATTGGCTAGCAACTTGCCGCAGGATGACTTGCCGGAACCTGGTGGTCCAATCAAAATAATGGTCTTAATCACGAAACGCAGTTGAGCTTAGCTGTTGAATCCGCTGGTACTTGCTTTGCGAGTAGCCTGCTCAATCTTCTCATGGACTCCAGTCAACTTTGGATTGAGCATGAGCGCCAGCTTGAACTCTTCGATCGCCTGGCGATAACTTTTGGCTTTAAAGAACGCCAAACCCAGCCCGTAATGAGCAGAAACCAGATCGGGTTGAAGTGCGACAGCCTTTCTAAACTCATTGATCGCCTCTTGAGAGTCTCCCTGCAATGAGAGCACTGTTCCCAGATTGTTATGGGCTATCGCTGATCGGGGATTGGATAGAACCGCCTGCTGTAGCACCTGCTTTGAGAAGTCATAACTCTCTTTGGAAGCATACAGATTACCCAAATTGATGGCGGAGTCCACTAAACGAGGATTGCTGGCAATAGCCTGCTCGAAATGTTCTTTTGCCTGCGTAAGCTTGCCAATCGTCTGATATGCCAACCCTAAATTGTTGTGACTGACCGCATCATTAGGCTCGAGCCTAACCGCTGTCTCCAATTCGTCGACGGCCGCCTGATGATTGCTCGCCATCGCATTTAAAACTCCTAAATCTCTATGGGCAACTGCCACGTCAGGATCCATTGCAATTACATTCTTGAAATCCTGCATCGCCTCATAGAATCTCTGCGATTGCATCAGCGACTCGGCACGAGCCAGCAGGCGAGCCACAATCGGCGTGACACGATGGATGCCTGCGCTGGCAATTCCGGCATTAGTCTTCACTGACGAGTCATTGATTACACCTTCTCTATTGAGCATATCCAGCTCAGCGAGCACTTTTGAATGCTGTCCCTTCTTCTCATAGAGCCGCGCCAAATTGCTGTGAGCCGCAGACAGCTCGACATTCAGACGGGACGACTCCACAAGTTGGTTGGCGGCCTCATTCAGCTTGCCTTGAGACTGCAGCGCCTTCAGTCTGTCAGTGGCGGAAATCACGTTCATGCGAGCCAGATCCACCGATCGCTCGAAGTGGTCCTGTGCCTTTTCCAATTCGCCCAGCCCGATATAAATCAAACCGAGGCGATTATGCAAAGAAGGCTCTGTCGGTTGCCGAGAAACTTGCACGAGCAGGTCCTGGGCGGCATGCTCCATCAACCGAACTTGTTCGAGCGGGTCGTTTTGTACCCGGGCGGGCTCAGGCGGCGGCGCCTTATGAGCGGTCTGAGTTTTCTTTGGTGCAGCCGCAATGAATAAATTGAATATCTCGGTCAGCTGCGGACCAGTCCAGGTTGGTATTGCCAGTCCGTTAAACTGCAAAGGCAGCACAGGCAGCGCCACCAATACAAAAACCGTCAAACTAATAATCCAGAACCGCAATGAATTGGTCCTGGACGGCTGTACAGTAGTTCTAGGATCGGTTTGTACTCTCAACGCCCTTTCTCTAGCGCCAACCGCTTTATATAGATCTAGACCAATCCAGACTAGTATCAGGATACCGCCGGGTCAATACGTAAATTTCCCACTGACTGCAAAGTCAGAGAAATTAGCCGACAGTTGCAGAGCTCAAACCGTAAACCGAACTGGAGCCTACCCAAATGCCACCACCAGCAATGGCATAGCCAGAGGGGGACTGAGCAGCTTGCAGTTTACCTTTGGTAAGTTCCAACTAGTTTTGCCTCAGCGACGACATGACCCTTCATCGCTTTCAGCAGCTCCTCCTTCTTTACTGCCGGCTTAAGATTCATCGCCGCATCGAGCGCATAGAGCTTAAAGAAGTAATGATGCAGCTTTCCGGCTGGCGGCGACGGTCCGTTGTAGCCAAGATTGTCGAAACTGTTGGTTCCTTGCGTCGTACCATCTTTCAGAATCTTCTCGACCGGCACCGCTTCAGACAGCTGATGCGCTGACGCTGGAATGTTGTACATTACCCAATGCACCCAGGTGCCCGCCGGCGCATCCGGATCATCACAGATTAAGGCTTGGCTCTTAGTACGTTCAGGCGGCGCGCTCCACGAAAGCTCCGGTGAAAGATCCTTGCCGTCGGCAGTATGAATCATCGGTATCTTCTCGCCATCTTTGAAGGACTTGCTGGACAGCTCCCACTTGAAACTTGCGCCGTTTCCATTTACTGCAATCTCCTCGGCAGCTGCACATGAATTCAATAGACAAACAGACAGCCCGGCAACAGCGATTCGCATTGAAAAGATGCCGCACAATTTGGCAAGATTTCCAGGCCAGACTCGCACGGATTCACGGACACCGTAGGGGCGGCGCCAGGCGCCGTCCAGGCGATGCGCGGCATCGTCCTTACCGAACGGTTTCCATTCTAGTTGGGTGCCAGTCCTGTTCATAGACAATCCTCAAATGACAACTCAGCGCGCAAATGCGGCGAGCTCCATTTTATCCCACCCAAGCCGATTGCTTAACCGCCAATCGGACAAGTGCCAATCTCAGGCAAACAATTCCACTCGAACGAGATCGCTGACGCGGATTTCTCCGGACTTATGCACCACGCCGACCAGCCCTCTTAAATGCTGCGCTATCTTTGGAAAGTCGGATGCTCTAACCTGCGGGAAGACGTTTGCAATCTCCTTGCCTGGTCCGATACAAGGCGCATTTTCCGCTTCAACCACCAAAACTGCACCACCGGGAAACCAGAACTTCGATCCGCGGGAAATTTGAGTGAAACCCGGCATCCCGGAAAAGGCAATGTTGGCGCCAAGCAACGTCGGCTCCAATGTCTCGATGCCGAGCCTGTCGGCAATAGTTTTCAGCTCTTCGACAGAGACTGCCGACCATTGTCTCCAGTTGCGCACGACGGTGCCTCTGGCGATGCCTGTATCACGCGCGTCGGCAGCCTTTGTAAATCCGCGATGGCGATCGCCGACAATCCCGTCGAGCTCGACTATGATCTGCCGGCGGCTCGTCTTCAGCACGCCACTGCCCGGGGTGCCCACGCACAAAGACTCCACCTTGACTTCAAGAGACATCAGGTTACTTGGCTTTGAAATACAGAATGATCGTTCCGAGCGTACCGATTACTATGTTAGGCATCCAGGCAGCCACCAAAGGCGGAATTCTTCCTGCCTCTCCAAGCGCGCCCGAGCTTGATTGCAATACGTAATACAAAAAGACTATCACGGCGCTATAGATCAACCCGACATTGGTTCGAGAGCGCCTGGCCAATAACCCGAGCGGCGCTCCTGCCAAGGCTACAATCAAGCACGCAAGCGGCTGCGAAAACTTCTGATAAAACCGCACCAGCAGATCATTGCCCAGGGCATTGCCAGCCTTCAGAACCTGCATGTAATTCCACAGCTCAAACATATTCATTTCCTTGGGCGATATCTTACCCTGCTCGAGCGCAGTTTGCGCATTCTTGATGCCCGGTATCACCAGCTTGTCGAACTTAAGAATTCGAGTGACATCACTTGTGCCGCTGAGTGCGTAGGTTCTGCCGTTGTTCAAAATCCACTCGCCATGATTCCAGAGACCGGAGCTGGCAGAGATGATCTGCACCATCTTATTCCTGGTGAAATCGAGAATGATGACGTTGAAAATTGCTTTGCCGTTGTAATAACCGATGTAAAAGATTCGGTTCAAAGAGAGATCCTTGCCTCTTTCCATATAAGTGAAATTCGCTTGCCCGCTAGGCAACTCGCTCTTGTATAGCGCAAGGAACTCCAGCTTTTTGGAGGTTCTATTGGCGATCGGAACAACCGTCTCATTAATTGCAAAACTCGCCAGACTTGTGATAAGCCCGAACAAAAGCGGTGCCACCATAATTCGGTAAAAACTGATACCGCTGGTACGCAAAGCGATGATTTCAGAATCGCCCGAAAGCCGGTTGAATACCAGCAACGTCCCGAGCAGCACACCGATCGGAATAGTCATCACGATAATTTCGGGCAAGTGCAGACCCAGCACCATAAAGGCGATGTTGAGAGGAACACCCGATCTCATAATCAAGTTGAAGATGGTCTTCAATTGATCCGCGCCAAACCAGACGCCGGTCACGATACCGATACCGAAAAGCAACGGTTGCCAGAATTCGTTGGCGATATAGCGATCCAGGATTTTCGCGCCTAAGATCATAGAGAGAAGTCCTCCCCGAGGTATTGCTTGCGAGCTACCGGAGAATCGGCGACTTCGCGGGAACTTCCCGCCACCAGAATCTGTCCGTGATCGATCAGATAGGCGCGATCGGTAATCTTCAACGTCGCCCGCGGATTATGATCGGTAAGCAAGACTCCCAAGCCCCACTCATCCCGCAATCGGCGAATCAAGCCTTGAATATCACTGATGGAGATTGGATCGATGCCGGTGAAAGGTTCGTCCAGCAAGATAAATCGAGGTTGCGACGCCAGACAGCGGGCGATCTCCAGGCGGCGGCGCTCACCGCCGGACAATGCCACTGCGTGCGAGTGCTCGAGATGATCGAGACCGAACTGTTGGAGCAGAGACATCGCCCGCTGATTCTGTTCTTTGCGAGAATGTCCCTTGAGCTCGAGAATCAAGCGAAGATTCTCCATTACAGTGAGCTTGCGAAAGATTGATGCCTCTTGCGGCAGATAACCAATGCCGTGTCGAGACCGCACGTGAATTGGCAGCTTGGTTAGCTCGACATTCTCGAGCGTAATCCGCCCCTTTTCGGGTTTGACCAGGCCGAGCACCATATCGAAAGAAGTCGTTTTACCGGCGCCGTTCCGGCCGAGCAGCCCGACTACTTCTCCTCTGTTAACGTGGAAGCTGACGTCATTGACGACACGACGACCACCGTAGGTTTTTTGTATATTTTCGACCTTGAGTGTCATTGCGGATTCTCGACTTTTCTGCTGCTAATGCTGTTTGCGGCACTCGATGGCTTGCCAGCCAGCTGGCTTTCACCAAATCCGGGGATATTGGGTGCCACTTTCTGCGGATTTTTTTGAATTATCATCGCTCTGGTGTTGCCTTCAGCCAGCACCTTTTTGTCAGCGACAGTAATGGTGATTCGATCAGCGATCCAACGCCGGCCGGTCTGAGAGACTTGCGAGCGTCCGATGAAGTAAACCCGTTCAGCCTTTCCTTCCGAGTTACGAATCAGAATTACTTTCGGTCCCATTCCAACCATGTCTTGATAGTAGACATGAACATTGCCGTCAGCCGAGACGCGGTTTGTCCCTTGACTGTAATCCTGGCTGTTGGAAGTAATGAAGATTGGCGCTTCTTCCGAGCTTCCCGCCGGATCTTCGGTTGCGGTGCCGGCGCTGGTTGCAGCATAGGCGGCGCCGGGATCGGCAGGCAGCGCTGCCTGCGGTCCGCGCTTGCCCTCTTTACCGGTCAGGTCTTTCTTGGGTTGGACGACCTTGGACTTAACGTGGCCGGTTGCCTGTAAACGCTTAGTCGTCAGTGAATAAGTGATGGTATCGGCCATGGTGTTGTTTTGCCCCTGCTGAGCCACCACCGCACCGGTAAAAATAGCTGTCTCCGGCTTCTTGTCGGCACCATAGACCAGTTGCAGCTTGTCAGAGCGCACCGTGATATCGCCGTGAACGACTTTGACATGACCGATTGCTTCGAACTTATCTTGACTTCGGTCGTACTCTTGCTTGTCCGAATCAGTGATTATCTTTTCGGGCTGCCCGCCGGTGTTGCCCTTCGGTTTGGTCAACGGAGAACCAATCCCACTGCCGCTGTCCCCTTTATCATCATTATTGGCATTATTATCGGTCGATTCCACTTCGGAGTGGGCTCGCCCTTCGGCAATGACTCGCGAATTGGCCATGTCGAAGGTAAGTGTTTCGGCATCAATGATGTTCTTTCCCTGAACCAAATGCGGATGGCCGGAGAAAACAGCCCTTTGTGGATTGCCACCGGGGTCTCGCTGCATTGTGGCCATGGGAGCGTGAATAATGCTGTCTTTGTAAACTACTTTGACATTGCCTCGGGCAATAATCTGATCGCCGGCAAATTCCTGCTCATTGGCCTGAATATCAACCGGCCCGGAAACTTGAGTAGGATCGCTCGGGGCTTGCGCAAAACTGCTGGCTCCCAACGAGAGCACCACTGACAGTATCAGCGGTGCAGTTTTGAATTGACGCAACAATCTGTGGTTTCTCACGGGAATTCGCTTTCTGTCAGTGCACTGTAATTACGGCATGGGTATTGCCCACGATTTTGAAATTGTTCAAGTTGTTGACGTCAATCGTGCCCGTAGCATAGTTCCCGGTCACCTTGGCTACCTCGGGCCACACGATAGTAACACCGCCTGTGGCGAGGAACTTATTTTTTTCCTTTAATTCCACTTTTTCAGCCTCGAGCCGAGCCTTGCCTTCTTCACCTTCGGCGACAACTCGGCGACCATTGGCGCTTTCAAGTTTTACGTACTTGGTCGACTCGACAGCCTCACCGACCGGCGAGTTTAAACGCATTTTCAGTTTGTCACCATCGAAATACTCGACGGTCACATCTTTAAGCATCACCTCGTGGCCGGAGGGCTGAACGGTGCCTTGCTTTGCCACCAACTGCCAGCGAATCTGGTTGGAGTCTGTTACTTCCTTCAAACTGTAGTTATCCAGCACTACGCGATCGGTGATCGGATTCTCCTTTTGAGCTTTTCTGACCGCCGCCACCTCGATATCGGCAGCCTTCTGTGAATAAACGAAAGCCCAGCCGATTAGACCTGGTATGGCTAATGCCACGAGCAATTTGAGATTTCCCCGATTAAAGATTGCCGATGCAACTGACATAGATTCCCAGCCTGACTCCTAGTTCCCTAAAGATCTCAGCGCAATTGCCTTTGAAACATTGTTGAAGCACTCTTTCAAGTTGCCTTGCTTCAAGTAACCCTCTCCCAAGAAAAAATAGGGAGCAGGATTGTTAGGACTTTGATCTCGGCATTGCTTCCATACAGTCATCGACTGTTCGAGATCGCCTGTGTATTCGGCCTTGAGAAATGCCCGATAGACTTTCGCCCAGATGTCATCAGGCTTCTGAGCAAGTAAATCATCCAGCTTTGTAAGAGCGGCCTCATAATACTTCTTAATCTGCGGTCGCATCGTCGGCTCGGCCTTCTCAAGCGCTCCTTGTATATGTGGCTGCTTGGATGGGTCTCCCGAAGCTGCTGCAGTGCCGGCAGCCTGGGCCAGATCCCAAATGCTGTTAGGTTTGGCAGCCGGAGGCGCTGGAGCCTGTGCAGCGGCGCTCTCGGTGCCTGCTGCGGCAGATTTTGCTGCCGCCTGCAATTGAGCCTGGGCCGCGTTCCATTTTTGAATCTTGGCAGAGTGTTGAGCAAGCAGATAAGCTTTCATGTAATACGCCCAGGCTAGCCCGTATCGAACCCGGTTCTCCTTGGGATAATTTTTCAGCATTTCTTCGTAAGTAGCGATCATCTTATCGAAATAGCTAGGTCCGCCTTTGGCTTCGGCCAGCTTCTTGGCTCGCTTGACCTCCTGCAATGCTTCTTCGACATGACTGGTGCGCGTCATCGCCACCGCAAGAATGAAGCTTGCCTCGGGGCTGTCCGGGTAGGATGCAACTTGCTTGCGGGCAAGCGTGACATCATCGGTCGGCACCAGGTCTTCGGTGTCGGTGCCCAAACTGAGCTCCAGACCTTGCTTGTATTTCGCTTGGTTTGCAGCTGAATCAGCTTTTGCTTTAGTTGCCGACGATAAATCAACTGCCGCCTCTGCCGGCGCCTCACTACCAGCGGTGCCGTTTACGGTGCCGCCGACTGAAGCAGCCTTCTTCGCAGTGCTCGGGACTGCCTCGGTCGAACCTTTGCCGCCGTTGTCCTGGCCGGACTTGACGGTGGCAGTCTCGACTTTTGCAGGCAAGCCCGCCGGAGGAATATCTGTCCTGCGGCTTGAGAATGATTCCTTTATAGTTGATGGTTGAGGATCTGTAAGAGCGTCCTTGGCCGGGGCCGGCAGCTTATCGGCTGCGGTTGACTGCGCCGACTGTGTTGCAGTTGATTCCGGCATGGCAGCTAAGACCTTCGGGCACGCCAACCAGAGGCAACCGGCTACTAGTATCGATAGGCGCAACTTCTGGCTCTCCAATGAATACTGTGGCGAGTCCTTCGTTTTCAAGAGCATAATCACATCCCAAGTTTGCCGGCGGCCGAAACAATTCCCTAGAACCGAAGCGGCGCTCCAGCTTATTCGTCAGTTTGAGCGGTTCCAAATGCTTAGCAACCGCCTGATCATACCAGACGATTGGAGGTTGCCAATTGGTACTGAATTTCCATGAAATTATTTTGACTATCGCCATCGGATCCACAGTAAGACCGACACATTAGCCATAGCCGAGCAATTGTCGCTAGAATGGACTTATCAACCTTCATTACTCGGTATCTTTGTCCGATGCTTACTTTGCAGGTCCTCTTGGGACTGTTTTTACTATCCTTCACAGCGGCGGTATCAGCTGAGCTGCCACCGACTGTCGGCCCGGAAAGTACGGTCGTAGATAGAGGCGCGCAACAACACGAAACTTCCGTGCATGGACATAAGCAACCACCGAAACCACCGCAATGGCTGGAAGTCGAAACTCATGTGCGCGGACTGCCCGGCTGGCTGGATGAAGTACCGGTATTGAACAGCAACAGCCCCGAGATTATTCGCAATGACGGTATTCTGGTTTCAACCTTTCCGCAAAGCGGCAAGCGGGTTCCCTCGGCACACCTTAACCTTCCTTTGAACGGACGCTTCGATGTCTTCGCCCATCATATTGCCAAGCCGTTATCCGGAAGCAACAATCTCTACCTGGCAGTGGTCTTGCAAAATCCAGGCAAAGAGCCGATTCAGCTCAAAGTCCTTCAAGCTGCATCATTCCTCGACAAACCGGAAGCTCCGATCATTCGGCTGCCGGCGCTCGCGGAAAATCCCTATGGCAACATTTACGCCGGTGCCGGAGACCGCGTAACTGACTTCATTCTGCGCGGCAAGTCGCAGCCCGGCTGGCCAAAGGAGATTGCTCTGGCACCAGGACAATCTCGTCTCTTGTTTGCATTGCCAATTCCAACCAGACACCTGTTTCCAGCAGTCAACGGCCGCTCTACTTTAATCAAATTGAAGAGCAGCGGAAGCGTTTATGCCGCCTGCCTGACCATGAAGGCGAAACTCGACGGCACAGGCAGAGAGCGCGCTCCGTCTCTGCCAGAATGGCTGAATCTACTTCAAAATGGCTCGCTTGCAACGCCGCGCGATTTGAGCCCGACCTTGCCCAAGTCGACTCAATCAGTCATCTATGGAAGAGTGGCTGGAGTTGCTCGCGGGTCAAGCTGGCATTCATACATACGCGACGATGCTCATGGGCGAGCCAGACTCAATATTCCGGAGCCGGGTAAAGCTTACTCCTACGTAGTAAGCACCGTAGAACAAGGTGCGTTCGGCACCAAGAACTATCACAGCGCACCGCTGGTGGTGCGTTATCCCGATACGGCCCATGAAGCGCACGGTAATTATGGGGTCCACTATGAGTTGGTAATGCCGCTGCATAACGATCAAGACGAAGCTCAACGGGTAGCCGTCTCAATTCAATGTCCTTATAAGTCAAATCGCCCCGGCCGCACCTTGCTCTTTCGAGACCCGCCGCTCGAACGGACGTTTTTCAAGGGAACCCTGCGCTTACGATATCGCGATGATGCGGGCATTTCCAGAATTCGTTACGTACATCTGGTTCAACATCAAGCAGATGAGAGCAAACCGTTGGCAGTACTTACCCTACCACCTGGAGAGACCAGGACGTTTATGGTGGACTTCCTTTATCCACCCGATGCCACTCCGCCGCAAGTGCTGACCGTCTCCACGCTTGCGCCGTCAGAAGCCGCTCAAGCAAACCCTTAGCCGCCCTCCCTTTACAAGCTTGCCCGCAAAGACTGCTTGATTTACACTGGTAAGAGCCGGTTGTCAAATAGGTCAAAGAAGAGGCTGAGTCGTGAAACGCTCGAGGCAGTCTGAACAACGTGTAGGCTGGCTATCTGGATTCAGATCGGGCACCTGGCTTTTGTTGCTGATTTGCAGCCAATCTCCGGTCAACGCCGAGCAGCTCTTCGAGCTGACACCGGGTCAGTCCCTCTTTAAGCTCAATGCAACCAAATTCGCCAACGGCACCCTCTCGACCCTGACCGAGCAGGGAGTCCAGGCCTACCTTAGCAAAGACTATGTGGAGGCAGAGCAGCTGTTTTCATCGGCACTCGAGAAAGCCAGACAGCAGAACTTGAACGACGGACGAATGGCTAAGATACTGACAAATCTCGGTTCTGTATATCGAGAGCAGCACCGCTATACCGACGCCGAAAATGCCTTCAAGGATGCTCTGGCAGTAGCAAAATCAAATATGAGCAGCGACCGGGCGTCGCTCAATTACGTCGTAAAGCAATACAGCGGGCTGCTGCGCAAGACAGACCGCACATTCGAAGCCGGTCAGCTTGAAGAGGCCGCCCAAAATAGTTTCAGGGCAACGGCTCAGATCGCTTACGCCGATACGCAGCCGATTGAAAACGATCCATTCTTTGCCAGAGCACACGGAGAGAACTTGGCATTCTTATCTAGAAGGTTTCAATGGACGGCAGACAACACGATTGCCGATCGGTACCGTCGACGGTATCAAGATGAAATCGCACTGGAACAGTACCCTGTGATCGCAGTTGAATCTGCCGGATTGGGGACTCCTGATGAGAGGG
>CAZSNX010000001.1:14574-16407 GCA_964607945.1 uncultured Candidatus Obscuribacterales bacterium | reverse complement strand
GCAATCCTGCCTGGCGTCGTTCCCGTCCGGTGCGCCTGCCATCACAACGGTCAAGCGGTACTGCCACCACAAATGATGCCAGATTATCAAGTCATGGAATTGATTCGATTGCGCAGGCAGCAAGCCTTCGCCATGATGAGACAAGCCGGCATCTCTCACCCTCGCCCGCATCATGGCCGGCGGCCCTGTGGTCGAGCCTTTTAACAAAGCTTGCGATCAATCGAAAGAGTTCGATTCGACTGAGCGATCGGTCAACTCAGTGCTTCATCCTGCCATTCAAAATTAGCGGCAAGACCTCATGCAGTCCGGACACTATGTGCAAAGGGTCTGCCGTAGCCAACTGTTCGCGCGAATGAATACCGGTTGTCACTCCGATACCATCGACGCCTGCATTGCGCGCCATCTCGAGATCGTAGGTACTGTCTCCGATCACAACCGCTTCATTGTGCGGAATCGACATCTTGTTAATAATGTGATGAACCGGCTCAGGGTGTGGCTTATGATTGGAGACTTCCATCGAGCCCACGACCAGATTGAAGTATCTCGAAAGTTGATGAAACTCAAGAACGGGCTCTATCAGCGCACGCCGCTTGGACGATGCAATCGTGATACTGACGTTGGCATCTTCCAAGCCATCCAACATCTGCTTCAGCCCGGGAAACGGAGGGCAAATCTCAATTGCCTGATGATCGTAGATAGCCCGATAGCGATTTGCCATCGTCAGATGATACTGCGAATCTCGCTCGGGAAATATGATCTCCATCTGTTTCATCAGCGGCACTCCGATTAGGAGCGACCACTTATCGTATGTCTCCAGGCTGAGATCGTTTTCTTCTACCACCGCTTTCATGACGTCCAGGATGCCCGGAGCCGAATCGACTAATGTTCCGTCAAAGTCGAAAATTGCTAGTCTATACAATTAAACATTCACCTTCTTTTGGGACTCTATGAGCTCGCGGAACCGCCCGAACAGATAGCTCGAGTCATGCGGGCCGGGGCTCGCTTCAGGATGGTATTGAACGCAGAAAATTGGCAGAGTCTTGTGTCGAAACCCCTCGACACTGTTGTCGTTCAAATTCAAATGCGTCAGCTCCAAGTCAGCCGGCAGCGTAGAAGCATCGACTGCGAAGCCGTGATTTTGACAAGTCACCTCAACCTTGCCGGTAGTCAGATCCTTGACCGGTTGATTGCCACCGCGGGGCCCGAACTTCAATTTATAGGTTTTTGCACCGAGCGCAATCGACAGCAACTGATGCCCCAAACAAATACCGAAGATCGGCAACTTCGAGGCAATCAATGCAGGCAGTTGCGCCAGAACACCGTGACAGGCAGCCGGATCACCAGGTCCGTTTGAAAGCAAAATACCGGCAGGCTTCGATTTCAAAATCGTTTCAGCTGGAGTTTCAGCAGGGTACACGGTCAAGCTAAATCCTTGTTCGACTAAGCTGCGCAAAATATTCTGTTTGATTCCAAAATCCAAGACAGCGACCTGGTACCCATTGTTCCCTAGCTTGTAGGGTTCGCTGACGGTCACTTCTTTAGTCAAATCGGCGCCGCTCATTTCAGGCGATGACTGAGCAACTCTAACTAATTCTTCGCTCGAAAGGATTTCAGTTGAGACCGCACATCTCATCGCGCCCTTGTCTCGGATGTGCCGAGTAATGGCTCTTGTATCTACACCTTCCAAGCCAACTATGTTGTATGACTTCAAGAAATCCGCAAGAGAACTGGTAGCCCGCCAGGAACTGTAACGCCGGCTTTGATGCCTGACCACCAGCGCACGGGCAAAAATGCGCCTTGATTCGAGGTCTGCCTCATTAGTTCCGTAATTAC
>CAZSNX010000001.1:4190-14564 GCA_964607945.1 uncultured Candidatus Obscuribacterales bacterium | reverse complement strand
GTGAGAGTCACTACCTGCCCAGCATAACTGGGGTCGGTCAGGAACTCTTGATAGCCGGACAGGCTGGTATTAAAAACGAGCTCTCCGGTTGCAGTGCCGGTCGCCCCGAAGCCTGTCCCCATAAAAGTCTTGCCATCTTCAAGGGCAAGGAGACAGGGCTGTTGCCCGGATAAGCCACCGGGTTTTGCTTGGTTTTCAGTCATGTGCCAAAGTTGGTCCTTTCCTACTTACTATACTACTCTTCAACCCTGAAATCTGGCTACTAGAGAGGCAAACCCGGGTTGTCACGAGCAGTGATTTCCAGCAGCAGTGCAATCGCATATATCTCCATTTGCTTGTGTAGTTTGGTTGAGTGATTGGAGACTTTTAAGTAATGGGCGAGGCCCTGCAAAGTCCAGCTCAAAACGCCTACCAACCGCTTTTGCCGGTCTACGCGTTCGACATTATTTCAATTGCCATCCGGCCAGGCACTCTATGTAAATTTTTCCTCTGTAAAATTGGGGATGTCCATTTAGACGGTCGGTTCAGATCCGCTTGCCCATCGGGGCAGCCTAAGGAAGCAAACGATTCATGCAAAGTATTCAGGATTATCTTGGCGCAATAAGTTCGCTGACGCCGGTAATTTGCCTTTCAATCGCGATTCTCTTCACTGCCCTGTGGAATCTGTTCTTCCCGAGGTTAAAGGAGATCACACCGGTAGCCGGCATCTTTGCACTGCTGTTTGCTGGAACTGCCCTCTGGCAGCAGTTCGCGGTCGGATCTTCGACGCTCTTCGGTGGGCTTTATACGATCGACCGGCTTACCGTGCTGTTCGGAGTTCTTGCCTGCGCAGTAGGGGTAATCGTGGTTCTCATGACCATGGGCTGTGAAAGTGAATTAGGCCGCAACGCCGGTGAGTTCTATACCCTGCTTCTGGTGGCAGTGCTGGCAGTGGTGGTGCTTTCCGGAGCAACCGATTTGATCCTCCTGTTTATCGCACTCGAGACCCTGAGCATTTCTTGCGTGCTGCTTGCCGGTTTTTCCAAACGAGATAGAAGAAGCAATGAAGCAGCTCTCAAGTACTTGATTTCTACTGCAGCCACTACCGCCACGCTTCTTTATGGTCTCTCGTTCCTCTACGGTCTTACGGCAAGCACTTCTTATTACGAGATACATGACAAGGTTGCCGCATTCGCTCACGCTCCGTCTCTGGTGGTCGTCTTTATGATGGTGCTCTTGCTCAGCGCGATCGGCTTTAAACTATCAGCCGTGCCATTTCACATGTGGACGCCTGATGTCTACGAAGGCGCACCAACTCCGGTAACGGCCTTCCTTTCGATCGGCTCAAAAGCCGGCGGTTTCGTCGTAGCGATCCGCTTGCTTTCCGTCGTCTTTGCTAGTTCTGTAACTGATTGGAGCTTTATTTTGGGCTTGTTGGCGATCGCTTCAATGATCGGTGGCAACTTAATCGCCCTGGCTCAAACATCTTTTAAGCGAATGCTCGCCTACTCCTCGATTGCTCACGTCGGCTACATTTTGATCGGTTTGATCTCCAATTCACTCGATGGGCTTTCCGCTGTCAGCTTCTACTTGATTGTCTATGGATTGATGAACCTTGGCGCCTTCACGGGAGCAATTTTGTTCAGTAACGAGACCGGTTCGGATCGCATCGACGACTATGCCGGTTTGTTCAAGAAGCGTCCGTGGCTGGCAACAGGTATGGCTGTTTGCCTGATTAACCTGGCCGGCTTACCGCTGCCACCAGCCGGTTTTTTCGCTAAAGCGTTCGTCTTTTGGTCCGGCATTCAAACTTCCGGCTCCAATCCGCTGGCATGGACTCTGGTCATTGTGGCTTTGCTGACTTCAGTGCCGGCCATCTATTACTACATGCGAGTAGCGATCAAAATGATCGTCAGAGAGCCTTCAGATATAGTCAAGAAACTCGACCCAGAACGCAAACGAATGGCAGATCCTCAAATCTGTCCTGACCTGGCATTGGCGGTATGCATCGCTGGCATTGTAATCGCCAGCGTAATGGTCAATCCCATCATGAAGTTGTCAAAAGATTCGGTAACGCCGGTCACAACACCTGCCGTCGGAATGCTTGATCAAAATCTGAATTGAACTTGCACCGTCTCGGTTATTGCCTCGCTTTACTGTTCGCTCTGGTCGTCTTTTATTTGCCTTGGCTGACCAACCGGCAGTCATTCTATCTCTCTGACATCACGTACTTCTATGAGCCGTTCTGCCGCTTGCTCGGGCAAGCGCTAAAGACTCATCAGCTACCACTTTGGAACTCCTTTTGCTACAGCGGCATGCCGCAAATAGCTGTATTGGCACCAGGTATTTTCTATCCGCCAAATTGGTTGTTTGCACTGCTGCCCTTCAGCATGGCTATGGCGGTCTTCATGGTCTTACATCAATTCGCCGCCGGGCTAGGCGCGTACTTATTGATCGCCTCTTTCGGCTGGGGCAGTCTCCCGGCGGCGGTCGGCGCGACCAGTTTGGCACTGTGCGGCTATTTCTTTTCGCTCCAAAAAAATTTTTCGCTCGTCGCTAGCATTGCCTGGCTGCCGCTGGCAATTTGGACAATGGCGAAGGTAGAGAGCAAGAGCGCTGCAACGCGTTGGTTGGCTACATTTGCCGCTTCATTACTGATCTTTCTGGCGATAACGGCCGGGCGTCCCGAACTTAGTGTGCCAGTTTTTATCACTATCGGCTTTTACGTTTTGCTATCGGCATTAAATGCTAAACGTGCAAAGGAAGGCGACAGTCCTTACCTTCGGACATTCTTCTTGCGTATCCTGGCAATATCTTGCGGAGTACTCCTGAGCATGCCAGCAATTCTTCCGGCAGTGGAATGGTTGTCACTTTCTCCCAGGCAAAGCGGGCTCAGTCAAATAGAAGCGCTGACCTGGAGCGCTAATTGGTATGACTGTATTGCACTTTTTCTGGCGCAGCCGCTCGGTGATCTCAATTTAATCGGCATGAAGCACCTTGGTCTTGTTGCAACAAGACCCGGCTTCATTCCGTTTCTGTCTTCCGCCTTTGTCGGTCCGGTCGTACTGACCCTGGCTGTTTGGTCAGCCGTAGATCGAAGCTGGAAGGCTCGCTGGACGATCTTGGCAATCAGCGCTGTCACCATGATTGCCGTACTCGGCAATTACACACCGATCTTTCCATTTATGGTCAAGCAGCTACCGCTATTGACCATTTTTCGATATCCAATAAAGCTGATGATCGTACCGGTAATATGCTTAATCCTGCTTGCTTCACGCGGAGCCTTTCTAGCTTGCGAAAAACGAGTTACGATGCTTGCCCGCCTGTCTACATGGTCACTGTGGGCCGCCGTGCTCACTTTGGGCTGCTTCCTATCTGTCTTTCCTGAGCTAAGCGCCAAGCTTGTTTCACCTCATAACTCGACAGTTTCGACCGGCTTGTCCTTGATTGGTCGAGCCGCCATTATCTCGGCGATGATTGGACTGGCAGTATGCTTGTCTGCTCGCCTTTATTGGTCAGAGAAGATACTACCTCGCACATTTGCATTGATGTTGCTAGCCACTCTTACTGCCAATTTGCTTACATGCGCCTTCACATTTTCACGGCACGGAGCCGATCCAGATTTTTTCGAGCAACCTTCCAAGCTGGCAACAAAGATCAAACAATTCGCCAAAGAAGACTCAGACGACCAACGATATCGCATCCTGCCGCTTTATTTCGACCCACTGGCGATGCCGGATTGGTATCACGAAAAAACGCTGGCCGGTAACAACGCCTGTGTGTATCAGTATGGACGCCAGCTATTGCTGCCTCAAACCCATATGGACAGCAATTTGCAGTCTTCATTCGGCTATGAAGCAGCTGAAACAGCAGATTATCGCAGTGTGTTCAGCAATGCCTTTCGCAAGTACCGGTCATACATAGAGAGTTCCGGTCAACAGACGAAATCTCAGGTCTATCAAGCATTACATCCGATCGCGCAGTTTTGCCGGTTGACCGCTACCAGATACGTCTTCACCCAGGCCTGCTCCGATTCGAAACTACCAAGAGAGCTACCGCGATTGGACAGCACTCAATTCAAGCTACTTGACGACGACAGGCAGTTAAACGTCAGACTTTATCGAGTGGATAGGTCCCTACCACGGGCTTACTTGCGCAGCCAGTGGCAGTGGTGCGACTCACAAAAGGAAGCTATATCCTTGATAGAGTCGAATAGTTTCGATCCGGCCAGCCAGCTGATTATTGAACACAGCTCAACTTATGCCAGCCAGTTCGATCCGCAAATCAACATCGACAAAACGGCTGCTGTTCGGGGCTGGCTGCAATTCATGCAGGACAATCCCGAACACATCTCATTTTCAGTAAGAGTCAGTGCGCCTTGCTTCTTAGTTCTGGCCGATCATTATTACCCGGGCTGGCTTGCCAAGGTTGATGGAGCGATGACTCAACTTTTTAGAGCAAACGTCTTTCAACGGGCGGTTTTCATTCCGGCCGGCTCGCACTTGGTCGAATTCGACTACGATCCAGTCTGCCTTATAGATGGTCTGCGCCTAGCAATTTTGGCTATTTCAATCTTGACACTCATGCTGGCTTGGGTAGTCTTCATTAAGCTGGCTGAGAGCGTAAGGACCTCTGCCGAAGGGTGATAAACTTAAACCATTCGACTGCCAGTCGATGAAAATAAGCCCTCGTAGTTCAGTTGGATAGAACACCTCCGTCCTAAGGAGGGTGTCGGGAGTTCGAGTCTCTCCGAGGGTGAACTGTTCGATCTAGCTCAAGAGCCAAGCTGGTCCACTTTGGAAAGCTTTGGTCATCCTGTCACCACGTGCAATATCACCCAACGAGCTGGCAACTCAACCACAAAGAAACACCAAAAGGGAAGGCGGACTCCGAAAAGCCCGCCTTCCCTTCCTTTTCTTTCTTCTCCATGGCGCTAGAAGCGTGTTGTGTGTGGTGTTTCTGGAGAAATCGATGGAAACTCAATAAAACTAGCTATCCTTTAGGTTGGCGGTGTGGGCGGCATAAATGCCGCCCCGATTGTTCATAATCAGAACCGCCACGGCTTAAGACGCATTCCGTACTTTCATCATCAACCGGCGCGTCTATTTTTTACTACCGGCATCGGAGACTCAACCTCGTCGGCCGCTACCTCCTCTGCCACAAAAGGGCTCCCGTAAGTGACATCGTTAGACATTTCTTCAGGCGGAGCGTCATCGTCCTGGTCGGGTAGGACAACTTCGCCACCTACAGGATTCCCTCCGACTGCTTGGTCGGCAGCCTGTTCGTCAGATACAACTTTCAACCTTGGTGGAAACGCCAGCTGCGTTGCTTCTACAATCGGAGTTACACGACTCTTACCGTTCTTGTCAGTCCAGTGGTCCATCACAAGACGACCGGTGACGCCAACCTGGTTGCCCTTATTCAAGTATTTACCAGCCAGCTCCGCCAACTTTCCCCAGGCCTCAACCCGATAAAAATCAGCTGTATCAGCGTTACGTCCATTCCGAGGCGGATTGTTGATAGCTACTACCATTGTAGTTTTCACTCTGCCGCTTGAGAAATACATCTGTTCAGGGGGTCTGACAAGATTCCCCACAAGCGAAATATTGACGAGACTCATGGCACATACCTCCATGCGGTGCGTGTAAATCAGCTTTATCTCTGTCAGCCGATCTATCTACCGAGCAAACAAGCGATAGATCGATTTCTAAGAGACTCTTTTTTTCTTTGAGTGGGGAGATGCTAGTAAGATAGCATACCATACGAACGTATGTCAACACTTTTCCTCCACGACTGAAAACCGGCGCCGGCAGTACGTCTAGCTAATTAAGGCGCTGGGTATGATTCGATTACACAGATGCTCGGCAGATCGCTACAATCACTGAGAGGAGAAATCCAAGTGGTTTTGAGCGGCCAGGAATGGTTTCAAAAGTACAAATTTTGCCAACCGCTCGGACAGGGCGGGATGGGCACTGTCTACCTGGCAGAAGATCGCAGCAGCAATAATACCCAATGTGTAATCAAGCAGCTCACTAATAAATACACCGATCCGGCAGAGCACGCCGAAGCGGTTCGTCTATTTCAGAGAGAAGCACACATACTAAGGAATCTGCACCACCCAGGCATAGTGCGAATCTTTGACGATTACGCTACGGAGGATGGCCGGTACTTTCTAGTGATGGACTATGTGCCAGGCAAAGATCTCGAACAGACGATCAAAAGCGGCGGAGCATTCACCTCAGAAGCTGCCGTCCGGATTGCAATTCAATGTTGCGAGGTGCTGGAATACATTCATAGCCAAAGCCCGCCAGTCATTTATCGAGATTTGAAACCGAGCAATCTAATGCTTACACCAGACGGAAGAATTGTTTTTGTTGACTTTGGAATTGCACGCTCTTTCATGCCGAAAGTAGCAGCTACTCGTGTAGTAACAGCTGGTTATTCCCCTCCCGAGCAATATTTCGGCAAGCCGGAGACCAGAAGCGACCTTTACTCTCTAGGCGCCACAATTTCGCACTTGTTGACCGGCGTCAGGCCCAAGCCGCTGGCTCTCTGCACGCCGGGTCTGATGAATTCGCGAGTGTTACCCGCCTTAGACGCGCTGGTGCGCCGGCTTACTGCCCATAACGCCGAGGATCGACCTTCGACAGCTCAAATTGTCAGATGGGAGCTTTACAAGATATATAAGGAATTGCATCCCGAATTCCAAATTCCCAACGAACCGCGCTTGCCCGAAAGCATCCTGAGAGGTAGAACCGCAGACGAAGATATAGGAAGCGAGCCAAATGTAAGAGCACTGGCAAGATTTCGCGCCGCTGGCTATGATGCACGCTCTCAAGCAAATGGCTCTCACGCACCCCAATTACGCCGCGGACCAGATTCAAAACTGCCGGCGCAGCCGACCAGTTTGTGGGCCAAGCTCAAGCAGTGGTGGCAGATCTGGATCTCTTAGTAAGCGAATCACCCTATTTTTTTCAATTTGGCATTGAAGAATTCCAGCACGGTTTGAAACGTGTCCGGGCTGAACGCCGAGTGATCGCCATGCTTGACGGTGATTAACTGGACGTCGGCACCGGCATTCTTAAGCGCTTGAAAAAGTTCGTCACTTTGTCCGAGTGGTACAACCGTGTCGGCATCACCGTGCATGATCAAAAAAGGCGGATCATCCTTGCTGACATAGGCAATCGGACTGGCCAGAAACAATTTCTCCTTCAGGTTTCGGCGATTGCCTCCGATTAAACGCAACTGAGGAACATTCTTGGTGTTCGGATCAAAGAGCGTGCCGGGAATGGCTTGCGAGCCTATCGTAACGAGATCTGCTGGTCCACACCAATCACAGACCGCCTGAACTCTGCTTGAGACATCTTTGTTTCCCAGCTCACCTTCCAAGCTGCTTATACCGCCTGTGGTACCGATCAGTGCACTGAGATGGCCACCGGAAGAAGGTCCCCAAACACCGATGCGATTCGCATCGAGATTGAATCTGTCAGCATGGGCGCGCAACCAGCGAATCGCGGCCTTGCAATCGTATAACTGAGCTGGGAACACTGCATCTTGCATCAACCGGTAGTTGATGCTGGCAACTGCATACCCGTTGCGCACCAAAAACTGCGCCGGGCAATCCCACTTGTCCCCGCCGCGCCAGGCACCACCATGAATCCAAATTATCAAGGGCGCCGGCTTAAGTGAGTTATCCGGCACAACCAAATCCAGCCGATGCTCTTTGCCATGAGCATAGTTGAGGTCGCGCATAACCCTGACATCTGACAGGCCGAGGCACCAAGGAGGCAACCGGTGATGAGAACCGCATGCGCTGAGCATAAGACCAACACACAGTCCGTAGACCGCCAGCCAAGCAACTCGCTTCGTGCTAAGTCCGGTTGTCACTTTACTACTCAAATTCCACCTCTGCTCATAAGACGTATCGCTTTGAGCCAGGAGCCTTGCTTGACAATTAAGTTCGTCTCACTCAGTCAGTCAACCTTTCAACTTGGCATCGAAGAAGTCATAGACCGCCTGAAAACTCTGCCGATCGAAGAAATTATGCCCGGCGCCCTTGACAGTAATGAAGGTAGCGTCAACACCAGCTTCTTTCAGCGCCCTATAGAATTCACCACTTTGAGAGAATGGCACCACATCATCTTTGTCTCCATGCAAGATGAGAAATGGAACATTACCCTTGCCAACATACTTGATCGGGCTGGCGGCCAATAGCTTCTCCTTATATCCAGCCATCCTCCCGCCAATCAAGCGAAACTGAGGTGCATCCGGATCTCGAAAGTTAAGAGCAAATTGAGGACCGGACTGCTCCTCGACACTGACCAGATCGGTCGGACCACACCAGTCACAGACAGCCTGCACACAACTGGAGACACCCGGATTTCCCAGGTCTCCTTCCAGCTCCTTGACCCCACAGGTGGTGCCCAATAAGGCCACCAGATGACCACCGGCAGATTGCCCCCATACCCCAATCCGATTGCCGTCGAGATTGAATTGGGCGGCGTGCGCTCGCAACCAACGAATCGCCGCCTTGCAATCGTAAAGCTGCGCCGGAAACGGTGCATCCTGACTGAATCGATAATTGATGCTGGCCACCGCATAACCTGCCTTCACAAGCATCGCACCCGGGCAGGCTGCTTTATCGCCCTGAATCCAGGCTCCGCCATGAATCCAGACAATTAATGGTCGCGGGCCGGCAGGATCGGTAGGCACCACCAGATCGAGTTGATGCGATAAATCAGGCTTGCCATCTACATAGTTTTGATCCAAGTAGAGCTTCACGTTCTGCATACCAGCGCACCAGGGAGGGCCGCTCACCTCCTTTTGGCAGGAGTTAAGCAGGAAAATTGCCCCGAGTAGAAAGACAATGTATATCGTCTTACTGCGAAATCTCGCCATTTGAACAGATACCCGCACACCAGCAGACTTCACGGTCAATCTTGCCTGGACGTTTTCAGCTTCTGCTCGCGCTCGAAGCGCTCGACAGCTAAGAGAATCAGCTTGTCCACCAGTTCCTTGTAAGGAATTCCACTGGCTTCCCAGAGCTTGGGATACATGCTGATTTTAGTGAAACCGGGAATGGTGTTGATTTCATTTACGAAAAAGCGCCCATCTTCACGCAAGAACATATCCACGCGTGCCATGCCTTCACAACAAAGCGCTTTGAAGGTCTCGACCGCCAGTCGTTGTACTTCAACTACTTGATCTGGCGAAATCTCCGCCGGGATCTTCAAAACGGCGCCCTTTTCGTCTATGTATTTTGCTTCGTATGAATAGAACTCGTGTTGAGGTACGATCTCACCCGGTATCGACGCGATAGCGTCGTCGTTGCCAAGCACGCTTACCTCGATCTCGCGGCAAGGAATGTACTCTTCCAGGAGAATTTTGCTGTCGAACTCGAAAGCATGCTCCAGCGCTTCTGCAAACTCGGCTTCCGTCTTCACTTTGCGAACTCCGACCGAAGATCCCAAATTAGCCGGCTTGACGAAGATCGGCGAACCTAGCTGCTCGACCGCATCTTTGAAGGTCAGCTTGTTCCTGTCCCGGTGATTCAGAACGATAAACTTGCAGACCGGCAAGCCGGCATCTCGCAATAGACGCTTCATTACGTCTTTGTCCATGCCGACTGCCGAACCCAAAACGCCAGCACCGACGAAAGGTAGATTCGCGAGCTTCAAGAGCCCCTGCACAGTGCCGTCTTCTCCGAACGGCCCGTGCAAGATTGGAAACACGACATCAATCTGTCCGGCCTGTTGCGAGCCCGATACAGAGATCAGTTTTTCGCTCTTTTGACCGGGCATCAACGCCAAACTAGTGCTGGAGCCGTTGTTGTTCAGCTTGATCAGTTTCGGATCGTCAGCCTGCAGGAGAAATCGCGAAGCGTCGTTAAGAATCCAATGTCCCTGCTTATCGATCCCGATGGTAACCACCTCATACTTATCGCGATCGAGCGCATCAATGATGCTCTTGGCAGATTGAAGCGACACTTCGTGCTCAGCAGATTTGCCACCAAATAAGACACCGACTCTCAGTTTCTTGCCCATACCGATACAATTCCTTCTCTTACGACTCACCGTTCCAAACTTCGAGCTCTTCAGAGCTAAACAAGCCAATCTTCTTCCATTCCGGCTTCAAATGTACATCAAACTGCCGATGAACACATTCCTGCATCCGCTTGAGCAAGGTCGTCACATCCGACGAGCTGGCACCGCCCATATTAATCACAAAATTCGCATGTAAAGCCGAAACAGCGGCATTGCCCTCACGCAGCTCTTTGGCCCCGGATCTGTCGAGCAAATTGCCGGCACTCTGCTCCGCTGAAGGATTCTTGAAGGTGCTGCCACCGTTTGGCCAATTCAATGGCTGAGTTTTCCAGCGATACTCTTCGTTGTGCTT
>CAZSNX010000001.1:0-4180 GCA_964607945.1 uncultured Candidatus Obscuribacterales bacterium | reverse complement strand
GTGCTTTATCCGAGCTTCGACCGCCTCCTGTTTGTCCGGCTTCAAGCGGAATCGAGCGGACAGTACAATGTGCCGCTCCGGATCGATTTTAGACCGGCGATACTGAAAGCCGAGCTCTTCATTGGACACAGTAACCAGGTCACGCTTTTGAGTGTCAAAAATGGTCGCACTCTCCAGCACATTGGCGATGCAGCTGCCGTGCGCTCCGGCGTTCATAACGACCGCACCGCCTACAGTACCAGGTATCCCGACTGCAAATTCCAGACCGGATAGTCCGTGAGCTGCCGCCCAGCGAGCAAGATGCGGCAACCTGGCTCCAGTACCGGCCTCGATTACTTCCGGCTCGGAAGTCTTTACTTCCGTGATCTGGGCCAGGCGAATTACTGTACCGGTCACACCCCGGGACGAAATCAAAAGATTCGAACCGCCGCCAATCACATGCCACGGCTCTCCTGAATCATAGAGCCGGCCAAGCAGATCTACGAGTTCGCTGACATTGGAGGGACTACAGAGACGATCAGCTTCACCACCGATCTTGAGCGTGGTGAACCTTGCAAGTGGCGCTCTAGCCAACTCTTCCATCGCCATGCCCTTGCTTTAAAAGCCGCAGGATCTCCCATCCAACCTTGGTTATATCACCAGCACCAATCGTCAGCACCAGGTCTCCAGGCTCTATATGAGCAACTATCTTTTCAGGCAGTTCGGCGGTCTTACCGGACAGATATTGGACATTTTCATGTTTGATCGCCGCGGCAAAACTTTCAGAATCAACTCCAGCTATCGGTTTGCCGCGCGCTACATAGACATCGGTCAGCAAGACAAGATCGCTCTGAGTAAATGCTCCGCAGAACTCCTGCCACAAGTCTCTCAACCGGCTCGGCTGGTGCGGCTGAAATACCGCCACGACTCGACCCTGCGAGCCTGCCTTGCCGTCTAGATACTGGACGGCCCCTTGCAGCGTTGCAGCTACTTCCGTGGGATGATGAGCATAGTCGTCTACTACAGTTACTCCGGCTTCCTGGCCCAAAACCTGAAATCGCCGGGCCACAGCAGAAAAGGATTCCAGAGCCGCCGCCACCTGAGTGAAAGATAAGCCAAGTTCCAACCCGGTTGCAGCCGCCGCAAGCGCATCAAGCTTGTTATGCTCGCCTGGCACGTGCAGGGAAAGGGAGCCCAACAGCTTCCTGGCTTGGAATATCTTCATTCCGAAACCGGACAAACTCTCATAGGTGTAATCAGCATCAGAGCTTACGGCAGCACTGCCATAAGTTACAACTCGCCCGTTCAAGCGCGGTCTGATCAGCCGGCAGCCTGGATCATCGGCACAAAGGATGACAGCGCCGCGACTGCTGTTTGCAAACGAGACCATACAATCGCGAATCTGCTCGATACCACCTGGGTAGTTCTCCAAATGGTCAGCTTCAATATTAGTGATCAATGCGATGTACGAATGCATCGACGAATGAGTTGCATCGCTTTCGTCGGCTTCCGCCACGAAGTATTCTCCGGCGCCGAGAATGGCATTTGATCCGATGCGGGGAAAAATTCCGCCCACGACTACGGTCGGATCCAGCCCACCATCGAGAAGTACCTGCGAAACCATACCGGTGGTGGTAGTCTTACCGTGCGTGCCGGAGACGGCAATAAGCTTGTATGGCTCACTCAACGCTGCCAACAACTGCGATCTGTGCCATACCGGCAAGCCCCGTTGGCGAGCAGCGAGCAGTTCAGGATTTTCTTGGGTGATGGCGGTGGAAACTACAATCGCTCCAGCTCCATCTACATTAGCTGCGACATGCTCAATTGAGATGCGCGCTCCAAGCTCGGCTAACTCAACTGTTGTCGTATTTTCAGCTCGATCCGAGCCGGATACAGACATTCCCTTGGCCAGCAGCAGCCTGGCTAAGGCAGACATACCGATGCCGCCGATCCCCACAAAATGAATAGATCCGGCAATCTTAGCTAAGTCGATTTGAGCTGACACAGGTACATCACCGCTATGCCTAGCCTGCTCGAAGCCCGTTGTTTCCAATTCCAATGGAGACGCTCCTGATTCTAGCGCGATCACAACTGGATGGCGGTCTAAACCGCCGCTTACACTTACTTGGACGAGGCTGACAGCTTCAAAACCAGATTGGCCAATCGGGACTTCTTGCGAGCGGCGCTGTTGCGGTGAAGAATTCCCTTGACGACAGCTTGATCGATCACACGATACAGACGGCTGAGGTTGGCGCCGGCTCCAGCCTTATCGGCTGTATTGAGACTTTCTTCGACGGCATTGCGAGCCGTTCTGACAGCAGATTTCCAAGATTTATTACGGTTGCGATTTCTTTCGGCAACCTCGACACGCTTGATAGCAGACTTAATTCTAGGCACGACTTACCTTCCAGGTATGGACATTACGACGGAGGGTAATTCTATCACACAGCCCAATTTGGCTCTCCGACGCCCTCATATTCGTTAATCATCGCGAACTGGTTGACTAAAGGAAGCCTGGCACTTATACTTGACATTAGAAGAATTTAAGCTCCTTTCAAAACAGGAGGAGGCATTATGCGTCACAGCACAGCTGCGATGCTGCTTTCATGCGCGAGCAGTCTAGCCCTGACAATTTTTGTATACGCACCCGTATCAGCCCACCATGCAGCCGACCACCACGGCGATGATGTGCATGTACCAGTACCTGTCCCGGTCGTGCCACCACCACCTGTGCCGGTGCCTGAGCCGCCTGCAGCCGCTATTCCGGCTGCTACACCAGCCCCATTTACCTTTCAGGCGCCACTATTACCCTCCAGTTCGCTTGTACCGACTGATTTATCAGGACTGGGTGGAGCCTTGGGGGCCAGCAAGGGAGTCTTGAGGACTCTTCTGGATGGACTGCGCCCGCAATCACAACCCAACCAGCCAAAGGTCGAAATCGCCCGAGACAAGCGCTACAACTTCTCTGGCACATGGCTGCCGGTCGAAGTAGACGGGCTGGCCTTAGCTCAGATCGAGAGCGACAGCGAGGATATTGTCAAAGATAACGCCAGCACTACTCGCAAGGGGAAAGCTGTCTTCTACACCAGCAGCAACAGCAGTCATGTCAAAGTGTCGCAATTCATGCCTACCGCTCAAGCTCATTACACGCGCGTAACTAACAATGAGCTGGAGATTCGAGACGGCGCGGTGATCGTTAAACCAGGCTCAGAGCCGTTGTTTGTCTCGACCACCACCAAAGGTAAGAAGGTCATGACCAAAGTAGATACAGGCGCAATGGCAATGATCTCCAATATGAATGATGAAGCGATGGTGATGAACTTGACTGATTGTCACTGCGGCTCCTGCATGATGTGCTGCTCCGATGGGGAGCAATCAGACAAGAAAGCAGTGTCGGTACCGGTCGAAGTCGGTCAAATGGCTGCTGTATGCGGTGCAGGCACCAAGCATTCCGCCGAGCCCTACGTTGCAACCAAAGTAATGTGCCGCCACAAAATATCAACCGGACTGTCCGTTTCAGTTTGCCAATGGCATTGTGTAAGCGCCTTAAGACGGTTCAATCTGGACAAAGCGCTGGGACGAAAGGACCTGCAACGTGTGATTAAGACAGCGGCAGCCAGTCTCTACGCCCATCGAGGACGGCACTAGCTGCATCTAGCCAATCACCCCACCAGCAGCCCAAACCAAAGCCCCTTCCCGGAGTCGGAAAGGGGCTTTCGATCAATGTCCTATACCGCGCGCTGCACACTCAGCACCGCTGAAATCAGACTATCCCAACTTCGTCGGAAACTCAATGGCGGACTTGATGGAGGCCAGCATCTGCTGCTGTTGCTTTCTCTCTTCATCGTTGGTTGGAGGCAACAAACCCTTGATCAAGGTCTGTTCAAATGCTGGATGTCCGACAGAATCCTTCAACAGACCGAGCATGGCATCGGGATGTTTGCTGAGCTTCTCTTGCAAGGAGCTCATGGACTTCGCCACCTCTTCGGCCATCTTCTTGCCGACTTCGGCGATCTCTTTAATGCGTTCGTCGAGTTTTGTTTGGTCGGAACTGTCTTTCGGCTGATTGCCTTTAACAACTTTGTCGACGTTCTTGGAGAACAAACTATCATCCTGCAACTTCGACAGGTGACGAGTGTTTTCCTTGGCGTCGGCGCTCCCCTGATCGGAAGCTTCATTGCCTTTGAATTGGGGTGTATCT